>JAEULF010000083.1 GCA_016793965.1 Alphaproteobacteria bacterium
CGGCGCTGGTGAGCGGTCGATGCCCCCATCCCAGACAGAGGTCTCCATGGACGCCCCGCGGAACGGCAGCAACGGAAGCCACAAGACGAAGATCACCGCCAAGGACGTGAACGTCTTCTACGGCGAGAAGCACGCCCTGAAGGGCGTCAATATCGACATCCCGGAATGCGCGGTCACCGCGTTCATCGGGCCCTCTGGCTGCGGCAAGTCGACGTTCCTGCGCTGCATCAACCGGATGAACGACGTGATCGAGGGCTGCCGGGTGGACGGCAAGCTCGCCATCGAGGGCGAGGACATCTACGCGCCCGATCTCGACGTCGTGCTGCTGCGCGCGCGCGTCGGCATGGTGTTCCAGAAGCCGAACCCGTTCCCGAAGTCGATCTACGAGAACATCGCCTACGGACCGCGCATCCACGGGCTCGCGCCGTCGCGCGCCGAGCTCGACTACATCGTCGAGGTCAGCCTGCGCCGCGCCGGCCTGTTCGACGAGGTCAAGGATCGGCTGCTCGAGTCCGGGACCGGCCTGTCCGGCGGCCAGCAGCAGCGGCTCTGCATCGCGCGCGCGATCGCCGTGAGCCCGGAGGTGATCCTGATGGACGAGCCCTGCTCGGCGCTCGACCCGATCGCCACGGCGCGCATCGAGGAGCTGATCGACGAGCTCCGCGCGTCCTTCACGATCATCATCGTGACGCATTCCATGCAGCAGGCAGCGCGCGTGTCGCAGCGCACCGCGTTCTTCCACTTGGGCGAGCTGGTCGAGCTGGGAGACACCGAACAGGTCTTCACCAGCCCGATCGACAAGCGGACCCAGGACTACATCACCGGCCGCTTCGGCTGATCCGCAGCGCCCGCCGAGGAGAGTGACATGCCGAACGCGCACATCGTTAAATCATACGACGACGAGCTGAGGCTGCTGCGCGACCAGATCGCCCAGATGGGCGGCCTCGCCGAAGCGCAGCTCAAGGACGCGGTCGATGCTGTCGTCCGTCGCGACCCGGAGCTGGCGGAGCGCGTGGTCCGCGCCGACGCCAGGATCGACGCTCTCGAGCACGACGTGATGCAGCGGACGATCCGCATGCTAGCGCTGCGCCAGCCGATGGCGGCCGATCTGCGCGAGGTCGTGTCCGCGCTGCGCATCGCCGGCGACATCGAGCGCATCGGCGACTATGCGAAGAACATCGCCAAGCGCGTCAAGATCTTGGCGCAGCAGATGCCGGTGCGCTCGGCGTCCGCGATCAAGCGCATGGGCGACCTCGTGCAGGAGATCATCAAGCAGGTGCTCGACGCCTACGTGAACCTCGACACGGATAGCGCGCTGGAGGCTTGGCGCCGCGACGAGCAGGTGGACGCTCTCTACAACAGCCTGTTCCGCGAGCTCCTGACCTACATGATGGAGGATCCGCGGACCATCACCCCCTGCACCCATCTCCTGTTCATCGCCAAGAACATCGAGCGCATCGGCGACCATGCCACCAACGTCGCCGAGATCCTCTTCTTCCAGGTCCGCGGCACGCTGCTCGACGAGGAGCGCCCGAAGGTCGACAGCGTCGAGCTCGCGGCCGCCGGGACGACGGGCGGACGCGCATGAGCGGGGCCGCCGCCGAAGCCCTGCGCCCGAGGTCCGAAGACATGACGCGCGACGGCGAGACCGGACGGCACGGGCTCCCGCTCGTGCTGGTCGTGGAGGACGAGGAGGCCCTCGTGCAGCTCCTGCGCTACAATCTCGAGAAGGCAGGGTTCGCCGTCTGCGAGGCGCGCGACGGCGACGAGGCCCTCGTTCTCGCCACGGAGCGAAAGCCCGATCTCGTGCTTCTCGACTGGATGCTGCCGGGAACGTCGGGGATCGAGGTCTGCCGCCAGCTCCGCCGGTTGGCGGACCAGCGGACAGTGCCGATCGTGATGCTGACGGCGCGCGGCGAGGAGGCCGACAGGATCCGCGGCCTCGACATGGGCGTCGACGATTACGTCGCCAAGCCGTTCTCGATGTCAGAGCTGGTCGCTCGGGTACGCGCCGTCCTCCGGCGCGCGCGGCCGCAGCTGGTGGCGGAGCTGCTGCAGCATGGCGGCCTGGTGATGGACCTGGCGACCCATCGCGTCAGCCGCGACGGCCGCGATGTCCATTTGGGGCCGACGGAGTACCGCCTGCTCCGCCACCTCATGCAGAACCCCGGGCGCATCTATTCTCGCGAGCAACTGCTCGACGCGGTCTGGGGCCATGACGTGACGGTCGAGCTGCGCACGGTGGACGTGCATGTGCGGCGGCTGCGCAAAGCGATCAACGGTCCAGGCGAGCGCGACCTCGTGCGCACCGTCCGCTCGGCCGGATACGGGTTGGACGAGCGCAGCTAGCCTCCCGTTCCGGCTCTTCGGGGTCCTTAGCCGTCGGGCCCCGCCGGAGCCCGATCCGCAGCCGGACCACCGCCCAGCGGCGGCAGTATCGCCGCACGCCCCGCGGTTCCCCTCCCGCGTTGCGCCACGAAACGCCTTCTGGCATGGTGCGCCGCCATTGCAGGGCGGCTGTCCGCCCTGGCCGCTTCTCCGTTTCCCGCGTCTCGCACCGGGGCTCGGAGGGCGGCGCTTTTGCTTTCTCCATGGACCGATCGAGGACAACAACCATGATCGCAGAGATCATCGTCGTCGCCTGCGGCCTAGCAGCGCTCGCTTATGGGGTGGTCACCGCCCAAGCGGTCGTCGCGGCGCCGGCCGGCAACGAGCGGATGCAGCAGATCGCCGCAGCCATCCGCGAGGGCGCAGGCGCCTATCTCAACCGGCAGTACCGCACCGTCGCCGTCGTCGGCGTCGTCATCGGCGCCTTCCTCGGCCTCGTGCTCGGCCTCGAGGTCGGCATCGGCTTCGCGATCGGCGCAATACTCTCCGGCGTTGCCGGCTATGTCGGCATGAACGTCTCGGTCCGCGCCAATGTGCGCACGACCGAGGCGTCGCGCCAGGGCCTAGCGGCCGGGTTGAGCCTTGCCTTCCGCTCGGGCGCCGTCACCGGCATGCTGGTGGTCGGCCTCGGCCTCCTCGGGGTCGCGCTCTACTTCGTCGCGCTCAAGTCGATGGGCTTCAAGCTCGACAAGATCGTCGAGGCCCTCGTGGCGCTCTCCTTCGGCGCGTCGCTGATCTCCATCTTCGCGCGTCTCGGCGGCGGCATTTTCACCAAGGGCGCGGACGTCGGCGCCGACCTGGTGGGCAAGGTCGAGGCCGGGATCCCCGAGGATGACCCCCGGAACCCGGCCGTCATCGCGGACAACGTCGGCGACAACGTCGGCGACTGCGCCGGCATGGCGGCGGATCTGTTCGAGACCTATGCCGTCACGGTCGTCGCCACCATGCTCATCGCCTTCATCTTCTTCGCCGGCGCCGAGCAGTCCAAGCTGATGATGTACCCGCTGCTGATCGGCGGCGTGTGCATCCCGGCCTCGATCGCCGGCACCTTCTTCGTCAAGCTCGGCTCCGGCCAGAACATCATGGGCGCGCTCTACAAGGGCTTCATCGCGGCCGCCCTGATCTCGCTCGTGCTGATCCTCGTCGTCACCGCCTGGTGGCTCGGCTTCGACACGGCCTTCACGGCCAAGGGCAACGAGGCTTTCCGCGGCACGCAGCTGTTCGGCTGCGCGATCGTCGGCCTGGTCGTCACCGGCCTGATCATCTGGATCACCGAGTACTACACGGCGACCGAGTTCCGCCCGGTGCGCAGCATCGCGCAGTCCTCCGTCACCGGGCACGGCACCAACGTCATCCAGGGCCTCGCCGTCTCGATGGAAGCCTGCGCCCTGCCGGTGCTCGTGATCTGCGGGGGCATCCTGGCCTCTTACCTCCTGGCCGGCCTCTACGGCATCTCGATCGCCGCGACCACCATGCTGGCTCTCGCCGGCATGGTCGTGGCGCTCGACGCCTACGGCCCTGTCACCGACAACGCCGGCGGCATCGCGGAGATGGCGGGACTGGACAAGGACGTGCGCAAGGTGACCGACGCGCTCGACGCGGTCGGCAACACCACCAAGGCGGTAACGAAAGGCTACGCTATCGCCTCGGCGGGCCTCGCCTCGCTCGTCCTCTTCGCGGCCTACATCGCCGATCTCGAGCGCTACTTCCCGAAGCTGGCCAAGGTGGTCTCCTTCTCGCTGCAGGACCCGTACGTGGTCGTCGGGCTCTTCATCGGCGGCTTGCTCCCGTATCTCTTCGGCGCCATGGGCATGATGGCGGTCGGCCGCGCGGCCGGCGCCGTCGTCGTCGAGGTGCGCCGGCAGTTCAAGGAGATCCCGGGCATCATGGCGGGCACCGGCAAGCCCGATTACAGCCGCGCGGTCGACATGCTGACCAAGGCCGCGATCAAGGAGATGATCGTGCCGTCGCTGCTGCCGGTGCTGGCGCCCGTCGTGCTGTTCCTCGCGGTCTGGGCCATCGGCGGCAAGGCGCAGGGCTTCGCCGCCCTCGGCGCCATGCTGCTGGGCACGATCGTCACGGGCCTGTTCGTGGCGATCTCGATGACCTCGGGCGGCGGCGCCTGGGACAACGCCAAGAAGTACATCGAGGAGGGGCACCACGGCGGCAAGGGCTCCGACGCCCACAAGGCGGCGGTGACCGGCGACACCGTCGGCGACCCGTACAAGGACACGGCGGGCCCCGCCGTGAACCCGATGATCAAGATCACGAACATCGTCGCGATCCTGCTCCTGGCACTGCTTGCCAAGCTGATCGGCTGACGACGTCCTGATCGACGCGGGCAGAAGCGCCCCGGGGAGCGATCCCCGGGGCGCTTCGCTTTTCAGGGCGGCAGTTCAGGATGCGTGGCCGGCGCGCGGCCCGCCGGCAGCCGCAGGCTGGGGCAGGCCGGGTTCGGGCAGGCGGGACTCGGGCAGGCGGCGCAGCAGAGCCAACCCGAGCAGCAGGGAGGGGATGCCGAGGGCCGCGGTGCCGAGGAAGAACGCTTCGTAGCCGACCTTGTCGACCGCCCAGCCGGACAGCATGCCGAGCGCGCGCCCGGATTCGACGACGGCCGCGCTGAGAAGCGCATACTGCGTCGCCGTGTAAGCGGTGCTCGTCAGGCCGGACAGGAAGGCGATCGATGCCACCGATGCCAGGCCGCCGGCCAGGTTGTCGGCGCTGATTACCACCGCGAGGACGCCGATGTCCGGGCCGGTGCCGGCCAGCCAGACGAACAGCAGGTTGGTCGCAGCCGACAGCAGCGTGCCGAGCAGCAGCGTCCGCAGGGCGCCCCACCGAGCGACCAGCGCGCCGCCGAGGAAGCCGCCGGCGATCGTCATGGCAAAGCCGTAGAGCTTGGACACGCTGGCGATCTGCGTGTTGGTGAACTGCAGGTCCTTGTAGAAGGCGATCGCCATGACGCCGAGCACCATGTCGGCCAGACGATAAGTGGCCGCGAACAGCAGCGCGAGGATGGCGAGCCGCCAGCCGTGCCGCCGGAAGAAGTCGGCGAAGGGCTGCACGACCGACTCGTCGATGATGCGGCCGAAGTCCGGCCGCTCCGCCGGCGGCGCCGGCGGCGCCTCGGGCGCCAGCAGCACCACGACGGCACCGACCCCCATCGTCGCCGCCATGGCGCAGTAGGCCACCGTCCAGGACGCGAGGTCGGCCAGGTAGAGAGGGACCGCCCCCGCGACGAGCATCCCCAGCCGGTAGCCGAGCGAATAGGTCGCCGCCGTGGCGCCCTGCATCTCGTCCGGTGCCGATTCGATCCGGTAGGCGTCGAGCGCGATGTCCTGGGTCGCCGACGCGAAAGCGACGAAAGCGGCGAACACGGCCATCGAGGCCAGGTCGACCCTGGGGTCCGTCAGGCCCATGAACACCAGGCCGAGCGCGACAAGGATCTGCGCCAGCAGCATCCAGGAGCGGCGGCGGCCGAGCCAGCGCGTCAGGCTCGGAACCGGCGCCCGGTCGACGGCGGGCGACCACAGGAACTTCAGCCCGTAAGCGAACGTCACCGCGCTGAAGAATCCGATCGTGGTGCGCGAGACGCCGGCCTCGCGCAGCCAGGCCGACAGCGTCCCGAAGACCATGAGCAAGGGCAGGCCCGCGGCGAAACCCAGCAACAGCATGCGCAGCACGCGGCGGTCGCAATAGACGACCAGGGCATCCTGCCAGCTCTGCCGCACGGCAGGAACCCGCCCAACGCTCACGGGACGCCGCGCGCCAACTCGGCCAGGCGCCGCTCGGGCCTGGCACCGAAATGGCCGATCACCTCGGCCGCAGCGAGGCTTCCCAGGCGCGCGCATGTCGCCAGGCCCTTGCCCTGCGTGAAACCGTAGAGGAAGCCGGCGGCATAGAGGTCGCCGGCGCCCGTGGTGTCGACGACGTTGGCGGGCGCCGCGTCGATCACATGCACCTCCTCGCCGGACACCACGACCGAGCCCTTCTCGCTGCGCGTCAGCGCGGCGGTCGGGCAGTGGCGGCGCACGTGCTGCAGCGCGGCGTCGAAATCCGCCGTCTCGTAAAGCGACGTGATCTCGGCCTCGTTGGCGAACAGCACGTCGACATAGCGCTCGACAAGGTCAAGGAACGCGGAACGGTGGCGCGCGACGCAAAAGGGGTCGGACAGAGTCAGCGCCACCTTCCGGCCCGACATCTGCGCGATCTCCGACGCCTCGCGGAAGGCCTGCTGCGCCTGGGGCGGGTCGAACAGGTAGCCCTCAAGATAGAGGATCTCCGCGCTCTCGATGGCCGCCCGATCGACGTCGGCGGGGGACAGGCGCACGCAAGCGCCGAGATAGGTCTGCATCGTGCGCTGCGCGTCCGGCGTCACGAAGATCAGGCAGCGCGCGGTCGAGGGCCCGTCGCTCGCGGCCGGCGTGTCGAAGGTGACCCCGGCGGCGCGGATGTCGTGGCGGAAGATGCGGCCGAGGTCGTCGTCGCGCACCTTGCCGACGAAGCCCGCGCGGCCGCCGAACGAGGCGACGCCCGCCGCCGTGTTCGCGGCAGAGCCGCCGGAGACCTCGCGGCCCGGGCCCATCGCCGCATACAGGAAGTCCGCCGTGCGCTCGTCGACCAGGGTCATCGTGCCCTTGGCCAGGTTGTAGCGGTTGAGGAACGCCTCGTCGGCCGTGGAGACCACGTCGACGATCGCGTTGCCGACCGCCAGAACGTCGAGCGCTGATGACATACGCCTTGCTCCCAGATTCTGCCCCGCCGCAGCGAGCCATGCCGGCGGCGGCGCAGTATATCCAAGCCCGAGGGAGCGTCCATCTGCCGCCGCTGCAGCGGCGGCGCCGAGCCTTGCGCGCGCGGCGCACCGCGCGTACATGCAGGTCGACGACGGCAATCCCGGCGGTGAAACGTGCTCGCGGCCTTCCTGAAGTCGATCTCCCAGCTCGGCGACCCGCGCATCCTGCGCGTGCTCGGCTGGACGGTCCTCATTTGCATCGGCCTCCTGATCGGCGTGTGGGCAGGCGCATGGGCCGGCATCGCTTCCGTGCCGGTCGAGAGCGTGAGCTGGCTGCCGTCGTGGATCGCCGGGGTGTTCCGCGGCGTTGCCTGGCTCACCTCGTTCCTGCTGAGCTGGCTGCTGTTCCCCGTGCTGTCGGGGGCCGTCATGGGCTTGTTCCTCGACGCCGTCATGGACGCCGTGGAGCGGCGGCACTATCCCGGGCTGTCGGCGCCGCGCCCCCAGCCGATGGCCGAGATCCTGTCCAGCGCCCTCAAGTTCCTGGCGCTGGGCCTCATCGTGAACCTCCTGCTCTTCCCTTTCTACCTGTTCCTCGGTCCCTTCGGGCTCTTGCTGGCCATCCTGGTCAACGGCTACCTGATCGGCCGCGAGTACTTCGAGATGGTCGCGCTTCGGCGCCTCGAACCCGCCGCCGCAGCCGCGTTGTACGACGGGAACCGGGGGCGGGTGATCCGCTGGGGGATGGCGGCCGCGGCCTTGGCGCTGGTGCCCGGCGTGAATCTTGTTGCGCCGATCATCGCTACCGCGATGATGGTGCATCTATTCCAGCCGCTGTCGTCAGCGGCGCGCGGCAGCCCGGCAGGGACGCAACGCTGACGTGCGGCGAGGCGCCGCCGCGGGACATGGGCTCGACGAACCGGCCGGCGCGTGACGAACAGGCGCTCGACGAAAAGGAATCGCAATGGTCGACATCTTCGGGAAGCGGAAGAAGGAAGGCGCAGAGGGCGCAGCAGCCGCTGCCGAAGCCACGGAGGGCAGCGAGGCCCGCCCGGCGGCGCCGCGACGCCCGCTCGTGGCGCTGTCACCCAAGAAGCCAGCCACGCCGCTGCGCCCCGATTTCGGGCGGCGCCTCGGCGGCGCCGACGCGCGGTCGAACCTTCCGGCGACGGTGCCGGCCCCGGTCGGGCGCACCCTGGTGGTCGGGCGCGATATCTCCCTCTCCGGCGAGATCCGCGACTGCGAGCGGCTGCTGGTCGAAGGCAGCGTCGAGGCGGCGCTGATCGGATCGGAAAGCCTGATCGTCGCCGAGGGCGGCAGCTTCCGCGGCCCCGCGGATGTCCAGGAGGCCGAGATCTCCGGCACCTTCGAGGGCGACCTGACGGCTCACCAGCGCCTTGTGATCGCGGCGACCGGTAAGGTGAGCGGGCGGATCCGCTATCGCGAGATCGAGATCATCGCCGGCGGCTGCCTTGCGGGCCAAGTGGAATGCTTGCCGCGCAGCTGATTCGGCCGCTGACGCGCGGCTTGCGCGCAAGCTTGCCCTCCGCGCTCCGGATCGTCGCCGTCCTGTCCGTCGCCGGCGCCGTCGCTGCCTGCGGCAGCAGCGCGACGGCCACGCGCGACGGGCCGCCGCCGGGAACGTCGGTGGCGGCGTCGATGGGACTGCCCGGCTCTCGCGCCGATCAGGAACGAGGCGAGACCGCGCCGGAGACGGCTCCTGCCGCAGTTCCGCAAGGCCAGGCCTCGGCCTCCGGCGCGCCGGCGGGCCCCCAAGGACCGCCGCCGCAGGTGGCGGCGCGACCGCCAGCCCTGACGCGCCATCAACTGCAGGACCTGGCCCCGGAAAATGTGACCCAGGCCCTGGGCGAGCCCGAGCTCGTCCGGCGCGAGCCGCCGGCCGAGGTCTGGCAGTACGCGGTCGAGAATTGCGTCGTGGACATCTTCTTCTACAATCGCGGCGCCGGCCTCAAGGTCGCCCATGTCGAAGGCCGGGACCGGCGCGGGCGCGAGAGCAGCGCCGACCGTTGCCTTGAATCGCTGCAGCAGCGCCCGGGCACGCCGACGTCCTAGCGTCGGCGACGCGGCGCAGCCGTTGCAGCACCGGGAGCATCGACCTTTCGCGCTGCCGCGGGCGGGCCTTTCGCGCCGACATCGCCAGTCTTTCCGTCGAACGTGCAGAGATCGCTGATCGCGCAGCGATCGCAGGCGGGCTTGCGCGCCGTGCAGACGTAGCGTCCGTGCAGGATGAGCCAGTGATGCGCGCCGAGCCTGAACTGCGGCGGCACGATCCGCTCAAGTCCCTCTTCGACGGCGAGCGGCGTCGGTCCCGGGGCCAGGCCGGTGCGGTTCCCGACTCGGAAAATGTGGGTGTCGACCGCGATCGTCGGCACGCCGAAGGCGACGTTGAGCACGACGTTCGCCGTCTTGCGGCCGACGCCCGGCAGCGCTTCCAGCGCCGCACGATCCCGCGGCACGACGCCGCCGTGCTCCTCCACCAGGATGCGCGAGAGCGCGATCACGTTGCGCGCCTTGGTGTTGAAAAGCCCGATCGTCTTGATGTGGTCCTTCAGCCGCGCCTCGCCGAGCGCCAGCATCTTCTGCGGAGTGTCCGCAGCTCGGAACAAGGTTCGGGTCGCCTTGTTGACGCTGACGTCGGTCGCCTGCGCCGAGAGCACGACGGCGACCAGGAGGGTGAAAGGATCGGCGTAGTTCAGCTCGGACCGCGGATCCGGTCGCTCCGCCGCGAGACGGCGGAAGATCTCCGCCGCTGCGGCCTCATCCAGCCGGGAAGGCCTGCGCTTGCCTTTGGTCGCCATCCTGCCGCCGCCCTCCGAGAGCGCAGAGGCCGCGCCCTTCCCGCGCGGCATGCTAGCTCCCGGCCCTCCCTTTGCCTATTCTTGCGCCGACAACCACGCGACGCATGCCATGCCGACTGCAAAGGACGACGCCAGCGCCACATCGGCCGAGCCGGTTGTCTTCGACGCGACCCTGACGCCTTATCGCAGCCTGACTCCTGCCGGCTTCGCCGTGCTCATGACGGTCCTCGGCGGCTTCAGCGCCGCTTTGGGCGTCCTGTTCGTCGCTCTCGGCGCTTGGCCTGTGGTGGGCTTTCTCGGACTGGACGTGCTGCTCGTCTACCTGGCCTTCCGTTGGAGCTATCGGACCGCACGTGGATTCGAAGCGATACGCCTGACTCCCCAAAGACTGGTCGTGCGCTCCGTCGATCACTGGGGAGACGAGCGGAGGTCCGAGTTCGCGCCCCCGCATTGGTTGCGTGTCGACGTCGTCGAATCGACAAGACAGGCAGGTGCGTTGATGCTGAGCTCGCACGGGCGCCGCCTTGCGATCGGCCGGTTCCTCACGACTGCGGAGCGGGGCGACCTGGCCCGGACTCTGCGCGCGGCGCTCGCAAGCCTCGCCGGGCCTGACGACAAGCGCGCGGGCTCGGCGACCTAGACCCCGAGCACGTCCCGCATGCCGTAGAGGCCCGGCTTCTGCCCCTGTGCCCACAAGGCCGCGCGGACCGCGCCGCGGGCAAAGACCGTCCGGCTCGACGCCTTGTGGGCGAGCTCGACCCGCTCGCCGTCGGCAGCGAAGACCACGGAATGGTCGCCGACCACGTCGCCGCCGCGCAGGGACGCGAAGCCGATGTCGCCGCGCCGGCGCGGCCCCGTATGGCCGTCGCGGACCCGCTGGGAGACGCCCTGCAGCGCGACCTGCCGCCCCCTGGCCGCGGCCTCGCCGAGCAGCAGCGCCGTGCCCGATGGCGCATCAACCTTGTGGCGATGGTGCATCTCGACGATTTCGATGTCGTAATCGGCGTCCAGCCGCCGCGCCGCTTCCTCGACGAGGACGGCGAGCAGCGTCACGCCCAGGCTCATGTTGCCAGACTGCACGATCGGTACGTGCTTGGCCGCGCGCTCGACTGCGGCCCGGTGGTCGGGCCCGAGCCCTGTCGTGCCGATGACCAAGGCCACGCGCGCCTGCGCGGCCAAGCCGGCATGGGCGGCGGAAGCCGCAGGCGTGGTGAAGTCGATGACCGTGTCGCACTGCGTGAACAGCGACACCGGGTCGTCCTGGACGGTCACCTGCAGCGCCTCGATGCCAGCGAGCGTCCCGAGATCCTTGCCGATCGAGGCGCTGCCGGGAGCGTCGGTCCCGCCCGCCACGCGCGCGCCCGGGGTCGCCCTCACCTGCGCGATGAGCATCCGGCCCATGCGCCCGCCGCACCCCAGGATGCCGACCCGTGCCTCTACCGCTTTCGAGCCGCCCTGCGTTGCCATCGCCGTCCTCGTTCCCATTGATCGAACGGCCCGGACATTAGCGCAGCGGTCGCGGTCCTGGTAGGCCAGCCGCCCGCGGCGACCCTGCGAAAGCGCTTTGCGGGCGCTGCTCAAGGGTGGCATATAGCCGGCGCGTGGTGATCGGCCGCACAAGCGCCCGTCCGCGCGAATCCCGTCCTTCGTTCTTGCCTTGGAGATCCGCGCATGACGCGAAAGACCTCCGTCTCTGCCGCCGTTGCCATGGCACTCGCGGCTATCCTCCTCAGCGACCCGGCCGCCGCGCAGTTCCAGCCGCAGGGTCCCGCACAGGGACAGCCGCAGGGCCAGAAGTCGCCGCAGGGCCAGGCGCCGGCGCCCAAGGCGCAGCAGCCTGCCCAGCCCCCAGCGCAGTCGCCCCAGCAGAACGAGTTCTTCATGCAGTACCTCAAGAGCCAGGGTCACAAGGACCTGCTCCAGAAGGTACTGCGCGAGGCTGAGGCGACGCGCCGCGGCACCTGCAACGCGATCACCGTCAAGCAAGGCGGCCCGGTGGACTCGATCGGCTTGCACGTGCCGACGCCAGGCTTGCCGCCGACCGCAGGGCGCTGGCGCGAGCGTTGGACGATCGATCGCTGCGGCAAGGAGGTCACCCACAACATCTGGTTCGAGTCCCGCCCGGACCAGAGCCCGCCGATGTTCATTTCGTTGCTGCCTGGATCGACGCGCACCTCCGGGGTGCCGGTTCAGCTGCAGGAAGGCTTCGCGCGCATGGCCATGCACAAGGCTGTGGTCAGCGTGCCGAACTGCAAGGAAGGCGTGCTGTTGAACACCGAGATGGGCCGCGAGCTGCGCCAATCGGCCGTGAAAGGCGCGCCGGCTGAGCAGTGGGACGAGACGTGGGAGGTCCGCGCCTGCAGCGCCATCAAGAAGGTGCGGATGATCTTCGAGATTGTCCCGCCGAAGCCCGGAGCCACGGGCCCGGATGCAACCCAGGCGCGATTCGTGGCAAAGGCCGACACCGTGAAGTGATGCGATGCCGTTGACGCCTGACGAGCTTCTCGCTCGACTCGATTCGCTGGGGATCGCGCACAGCACGGTCAGCCATCCGCCCGTCTTCACGGTCGAGGAGGCCAAGCGACTGCGCGGCACGCTGCCAGGATCGCACGTCAAGAACCTCTTCTTGCGCGACAAGAAGAAGGCGATGTGGCTCCTGACCGCGCTCGAGGACGCCCAAATCGACCTGCGCAGCCTGGAAGCCAAGCTCGGGTCGTCGCGCCTGTCCTTCGGCAGCGCGGACCGGCTGATGGAGTTCCTCGGCGTGATCCCTGGCGCGGTAACGCCCTTCGCTGCAGTCAACGACGCCGGCGGGCAGGTCACGGTAGTCCTGCAGCGGACGCTGCTCGACATCGCGCCGATCAATTGCCACCCGCTGACCAACGACCGGACGACGGCGTTGGCCCCCGGGGACTTGGTTGCGTTCTTGCGGTCCACGGGGCACGATCCGCGCCTGATCGACCTCTAGCGGGCAGGGAGCAGCCTTGCCGCGGGGGGTCGGTTGGCCCATGTCACTGCAGCGCTTGGCCTGCCCGCTGGCTGCGTCATGCAGGGAACCTGCGCCACGCGGGCGTTCAACACGGCTGGATGGACTGAACGATGCTCGGGATGTTCGGAGCGGGGACCACGCGCCCCGGCGCCGCTGACGTGGTGAAGGACACCACGACGGCGGCCTTCATGCAGGACGTCGTCGAGGCGTCCAAGACCGTGCCGGTGCTGGTCGATTTCTGGGCGACTTGGTGCGGACCGTGCAAGCAGCTCGGTCCGGTCATCGAGAAAGTGGTCAAGAGCTACGCCGGGCGCGTGAAGCTCGTGAAGCTCGATACGGACAAGAATCCCGAGATCGCGCAACAGATGCGGATCCAGTCGATCCCGGCGGTGTTCGCGTTCTTCGGCGGCAGGCCGGTCGACGGATTCGTCGGCGCCCTGCCCGAGAGCCAGATCAAGGCATTTATCGACCGGCTGCTCGAGAAGTCGCGCGGCGCCACGGATTCGCCCATCGACGAAGCGCTGGATGCTGCGCGCGAGGCGTTGGCGGGCGGGGACTCGAACACGGCCGGCGCGCTCTACAGGAGGATCCTCCAGGCCGAGCCGGAGAACCTGGAGGCGATCTCTGGTCTGGTGCGCTGCCTCCTAGCGCTCGGCAAGAAGACCGAAGCGGCGCAGATGCTGGACCAAGTGCCGGCCGACCGCCGCAACGACAAGCATGTCCAGGCGGCGCGCGCGGCGCTCGATCTTGCGAATGCAGGCGGCGATGCGGGCCGGATCCCCGAGCTGTCCGAGCGGCTGGCCAAGGATGCCAACGACCACCAGTCCCGCTTCGACCTGGCGCTGGCGCTGATCGCAGCCAACCGGCGCGAGGAGGCGATCGACGCGCTGCTCGAGCTGTTCCGGCGCAATCGGGAATGGAACGAGCAGGCGGCGCGCAAGCAGCTCGTCAAGGTCTTCGAGGCCCTCGGCCCGACCGACCCGTTGACGCTCTCCGGGCGCCGCCGCCTGTCCTCCCTCATGTTCGCCTAGAGATCGGGCGCAACGTCTCCGCCACGCGGGGAACAGGCAACAAAGCGATGCAGCGCAACGCATTCGATCCTTCCTTCGAGGAGCTGCCGCGGTCGCTGCCGCTGTTCCCGCTGTCGGGCGTGCTGCTGCTGCCGCGCGGAAGGCTGCCGCTCAACGTGTTCGAGCCGCGCTATCTCGCGATGACGCGGGAGGCGCTGGCGACGCCGACGCGGCTCGTCGGCATGATACAGCCCGCTGCGCCGGACCCCGTGGCGACGAATCCCGACCTCTACCCGTCCGGCTGCGCCGGGCGGATCACGTCGTTCTCCGAGACGGACGACGGACGGTTCCTCATCACGCTGACCGGGGTGATCCGGTTCGCGATCGCGGAAGAGCTGCCGCTGCGACACGGGTTCCGGTCGGTGGTTCCTGACTACAGCGCTTTCAAGGACGACTTGGTCGAGGACGTCCGGGCGCCAGGTGCCGCTCCTGGCGTGGAGCGCGACCGGCTGCTTGCCGCGGTGCGCGGCTACTTCGCCTGCCAGGGCATGACGGCGAACTGGGACGTCATCCAGTCGACGCCGGACGAGAGGCTGGTGACGTCCCTCTCGATGGTCTGCCCGTTCGCGCCCCAGGAGAAGCAGGCCCTGCTCGAGGCGCCAACCCTGAGCGAGCGCGCCAAGCTGATCGTCGCGCTCATGGAAATGGCCCTGCACGAAGGCGCAAGCGCAACTGGGGCCGCCTCGGGGCGCCCCTGCCACTAGGGAGAACCCGCCGCGCGCAGGCGATCCCGAACGACTGTGAGAGAGCGAGCCATGGCCGCGGCCGTCGATCCGAAGCTGTTGGAGATCCTGGTGTGCCCGCTGACTAAGCGACCGCTCCGCTACGATCCCGAGCGTCAAGAGCTGGTGAGCGACGCGGCCCGCCTGGCCTACCCGATCCGCGATGGCATCCCGATCATGCTGCCGGACTCCGCGCGCTCTCTCGACGACGAGCCCGGGACCGGCACCGCCGGCGCCGGACCATGAGCGACGCCTTCTCCACGCGCGCGTGGCCGCTGGAGATCCGCCTCAAGAAGGAGGAGCGCGTCCTCGAGATCGACTTCGACGACGGCCAGCGGTTCCGCCTGCCCGCCGAGCTGCTGCGCGTCGAGAGCCCGTCGGCCGAGGTGCAAGGCCATGGCCCGGGCCAGAAGCAGATCGTCGCCGGCCGCCGCCATGTCGGCATCATCGGGTTGGAGCCGGTCGGAAACTATGCGGTGCGCATCCGCTTCGACGACCTGCACGACACCGGCATCTTCTCCTGGCAGTACCTGCACGATCTGGGAACGCGCCAGGACGAGGCGTGGACGACCTACCTTAAGGCGTTGGACGCCAAGGGGCTGTCGCGCGACCCGCCGAAGCGCCAGACGGGCTAGGCAGGCGGCACATTGGTCGTCAGATCGGGTTCACCGACATCACGACGCGGCGATTGAGCGCCTGCGCCGCAGCGTCCTTGCCCAGGGCGAAGGGGTGGCGGTTGCCGAAGCTCACCGTGACGACGCGACGCGGGTTGATCCCGAGCGAGGTCAAGAATGCCCGCGCGGCGTCGGCGCGCTTCTGCCCCAGGAGCAGCAGCTGATCAGGCGTGCCCTTGTCGTCGGCATGACCGGCCAGCGTCACCGACACCATGGGATTGCGGCGCAGCCAATCCGCCTGCCAGACGAGCACCTCCTGCGCGCGCGGCGTCAGCTGCGCGCTGCCCGGCTCGAAAAAGAGCCTGTCGCCGGCCGCCTGCGTCAGCTGGTCCTGCAGCACTGCCCAGCTTGCCGAACCGGACGGCTGGGGGGCGGCCGGACCCGCGCCCGGCGGACCCATGGGGGTCGGGCCCGTCGCCGCCGGGCCCACCGACGCGATCTGCTGGGACTGGACCCGGGTCGGCGCGGCCGTCGACCAGGCACCAGTGACCTGCGCGCGTCCGTCCGGCTCTTGCGGCTGGCGCACCACCTCGCCTTGAACCGGCGCACCGGCCTGAGGCGGCTGCGCGGGTTGGGTCGCCTGGGTCGGCTTCTGCGGATCGAAGCTGAACCAGGAGCCGATCTTGTCCACGGCGGAGCCGATGCTCGGGATCGATTCGCACCCGGAAAGGACGAGCGCGACCGCGGCGACGCTGGACAGCCTGACCAGGGTCAGGGCACGGGGTCGGCGAATTGGGGCCACCATGGCGATCTCCGCGGGCGCGACGCATCGGTTGGGGGACATCCCCAGGCCCGGATCAGGATCGCGCCGCGACGACCGTCAAAGGGCTGCGCCGCGAATGAGCCGCGGCAGCTGCCCGACCGTCCCCATCGCGTGCCGCATGAACAGGCGCTTCAAAGGGCCCATGCGGTCGACCGCGGCAATGCCCAGATCCCGGGCCAAGCGCAGCGGTAGCACGTCATTGGAAAACAAACGGTTGAGACCGTGCATGGCGCCTGCCATCAGGAGGGTGTCGAAACGGCGCCACCGCGCATAGCGGTCGAGCACGGGCTGGCTGCCCAAGTCGAGACCGATTCTCCGTGCATCGACAATGGCTTCCGCCAGGGCGGCGAGATCGCGGATGCCGAGATTGAGGCCCTGGCCGGCGAGCGGATGGATGCGGTGCGCGGCGTCGCCGACGAGCGCCAAGCGCGGCGCGGTCAGCCGCTCGGCAAGGACCATGACCAGCGGGTAGGTCCAGCGGCCGCCTTCCGGACGCAGTTTCCCGAGAAACGGCCCGAATCTGCGCTCCATCTCCATCCCGAACGCCGAGTCGTCGAGTGCCATGAGCGCCGGCACCGCACCGCGGCGCTCCGTCCAGACGAGCGACGACCGGTGCGGATGGTCCGGCCCAGGCGTCATGGGCAGCAAGGCGAATGGGCCGGCGGGAAGGAAGCGCTCATGCGCGACGTTCTCGTGCGGCCGCTCATGCGTCACCGTGCACACGATGGCCGATTGGCCGTAATCGTGCTGCACGGTGCCGATTCCTGCATCCGCGCGGACGGCCGACTCGGCTCCGTCGGCGCCGATCAACAGCGTCGACTCGACAATGCGCCCGTTCGCCAAGGCGAGACGAACGCCGCCGGCGCTGCGTTCGATGGCGCCAGGCAGCGGCCCTAGGCGCATCGGCGCCAACCAGCGCAGCGACCCCAGCTTTGCCGCCCGCGCATGAAGCGCCTCGCGGATGACGCGGTTCTCGACGATGTGACCGAACGGCTCCGCACCCTCCGCGGTCGCGACATCGCGATGGTCGTAGTGCAGGAAGAGGCGCGAGGGGCCGTCGGAGACACGAATATCGTCGATCGGCTGCGCCTGCGAGGCGATCGAGGCCCAAACGCCGGTCGTCTCGAGCACGCGTCGGGTGCCCAGCGCGATCGCGGTGCTGCGTCCGTCATAGGGCATCTGGCGCTGCGCCGCAGGATCTTCCTGGTCGACGACGGCGACCTCGATGCCCTGCTCCGCGAGGGCGATCGCCAAAGTGAGCCCGACCAAGCCGCCCCCGACGATCGCGACCTCGACGGTCTCAACCTCGGCCGACGCCACACCGTCCCGCGCCGCTTCGAATGGATCGTTCATGACGAGTCCCTTCCACAAGCACTGCACTGGCGCATAGGACGCCCATGAGCCGCTGTCAAAGCGCCGGTCGTCGCATTCCAGCGGCGATGCCTAAGTGATCGCCGCTGCCTGATTTTTGGGCATAAGCGGCTGCTCCCCCCGCGTCTTCGGCCTCTGGTTAACCATCGAGATCTGCTTTTGCCGCGCAGATCCGAGGCCGAACGCGTTGGCATAGGCCTTGAAGTACTGAAACAGACGAACCATCGGCCCCCAGGGCGATTCGGCCCATCCGGTGGACGCATGCAACGGCGAACGGAGAGAGCCGATGAAGATGGTGATGGCGGTCATCAAGCCATTCAAGCTCGACGAGGTTCGAGAGGCGCTGACTGCCCTGGGCATCCAGGGGCTGACGGTGAGCGAGGTCAAGGGCTTCGGCCGGCAGAAGGGCCAGACGGAGATCTATCGCGGAGCCGAGTACTCCGTGAACTTCCTGCCCAAGGTGAAGATCGAGGTCGTGGTCGGCTCCGAGCTCGCCGACCGGGTGGTCGAGGCCATCCAGAAGGCCGCGAACACCGGCCGGATCGGCGACGGCAAGATCTTCGTCGTCGACGTCGAGAAGGCCGTGCGCATCCGCACCGGCGAGAAGAACGCCGACGCGCTCTGACGCTCGCCCGTCGAGCCCCCCCCAAGAGCCACATCGCACACACGAATAGGAGCTGCACGCGCCATGCGCCTGAAGAAGACACTGTGCGCCTTCCTCACCCTCGCGATCGGCATGATCGCGGCCCATCCGGCGCTCGCCGCCGACCCGCCCAAGCTGGACACCGGCGACACCGCCTGGATGCTCACCGCGACCGCCCTGGTCTTGATGATGGCGATCCCCGGCCTCGCCTTGTTCTACGGCGGCATGGTCCGCAAGCTGAACCTGCTGACGATCGCGATGCAGTGCTTCGCGATCACCTGCGTCGTCACCATCACGTGGGTCGTCGCCGGATACAGCCTGGCGTTCAAGGGCGACGGCATGCTGATCGGCAGCCTCGAGCGGTTCTTCCTGTCCGGGGTCACGCTGACGACGGTGCACTCGCTCGCCGCGACGATCCCGGAGTCGGTGTTCATCGTCTTCCAGATGACCTTCGCGATCGTCACGACGATCCTGATCGTCGGCGCCTTCGCCGACCGCATGAAGTTCGGGGCGATGCTCCTGTTCGCCGTGCTGTGGTCGCTGCTGGTCTACGTGCCGGTGGCGCACTGGGTCTGGGGCGGCGGCTTCATCGGCGGCTGGGGCGCCTTCGACTTCGCCGGCGGCACGGTCGTGCACATCAACTCCGGCGTCGCCGGCCTGGTGGCGGCGATCGTGATCGGCAAGCGCATGGGCGTCGGCAAGGTCGACATGGCGCCGCACAACCTGATGTACACGCTGATCGGCGCCTCGCTGCTCTGGGTCGGCTGGTTCGGCTTCAACGCCGGCTCGGCGGTCGCCGCCAGCGGCAAGGCGGGCTGGGCCATGCTGGTGACGCAGTTCGCGACCGCCGCGGCGGCTCTCGCCTGGCTCGCAGCCGAGTGGCTGGTCAAGGGCAAGCCGTCAGTGCTCGGCATCCTGTCCGGCGCCATCGCCGGCCTGGTGGCGATCACGCCGGCGGCCGGCTTCGTCGGCATCGGCGGCTCGCTGGTCATCGGCCTGGCGTCCGGTGTCGCCTGCTTCTTCGCCTGCGCCTCGCTCAAGAAGATGCTGGGCTACGACGACGCGCTCGACGTGTTCGGCGTGCACGGCGTCGGCGGCATCCTCGGCGCCGTCCTGACCGGCGTGTTCGCGCTGACCTCCGTCGTCGACATGACCGACGCGACGACCAAGCAGGCGATTCCCGGCGGCTTGATCGACGGCAACGCGGCTCAGGTGTGGACGCAGATCAAGGCTGTCGCCGTCGTCTGCGTCTTCAGCGCCGTGGCGACGTTCGTCATCCTCAAGGTGATCGACCTGATCATCGGCCTGCGCGTGTCGGAGGAGATCGAGCGCGACGGCCTCGACCTCAACCTGCACGGGGAGACCGTGCACTGAGCTGACCGGCGAGCATGCTGACCCGCCGGGCTGCGCTCAGCCCGGCGGCCCTCGGAAGGCCGGCGCCCGTCGCCGGCCTTCTCGCTTTTTCGGGATGGCGACTGGGGGTCCGCGCGGTCCTCCGTGTCCGGACCGCCGGATCAGTCCGCCGCATAGGTGTCGCCGGGGCCGCCCATGCTCGCGCCGAGGACCTCGCGCTTGCCGGCATGGTTGGCTTTGCTGACGATGCCATGCTGCTCCATCAGCTCGATCATCCGCGCGGCGCGATTGTAGCCGATCTGCAAATGCCGCTGGATGAAGCTCGTCGAAGCCTTGCGCTCGCGCATGACGAGGGCCACGGCCTGGTTGTAGAGCTCGTCCTCGCCGCCGCCGCCGGGCTCGTCCGCCGGCATCGCCGACTCGGGCTCGTCGGTCAGGCCCTCGATGTAGTCAGGCGTCGCCTGCGCCTTCAGGTGCGCAACCACGCGATCGACCTCCTGGTCGCTGACGAAGGGGCCGTGCACGCGCGTGATGCGCCCGCCGCCGACCATGTAGAGCATGTCGCCCTGGCCGAGCAGCTGCTCGGCACCTTGCTCGCCGAGGATCGTCCGGCTGTCGATCTTAGAGGTCACCTGGAAGCTGATGCGCGTCGGGAAGTTCGCCTTGATCGTGCCCGTGATGACGTCGACCGACGGGCGCTGGGTGGCCATGATCAGGTGGATGCCGGCCGCGCGCGCCATCTGGGCCAGCCGCTGGATGGCCGCCTCGATATCCTTGCCTGCCACCAACATGAGGTCCGCCATCTCGTCCACGACGATGACGATGAACGGCAGCGGGTCGAGCGGCAGCGGTTGCTCCTCCATGACCGGGCGGCCGGTCTCCGGATCGAAACCCGTCTGCACGCGGCGCGTCAGGAGCTCGCCGGCGGCTCGTGCCTCTGCGATCCGCGCGTTGTAGCTGTCGATGTTGCGGACGCCGAGGACCGACATCAGCCGGTAGCGATCCTCCATCTCCCGCACGGCCCATTTCAGCGCCACGATGGCCTTGCCAGGCTCGGTGACGACGGGCGAGAGCAGATGGGGGATGTCGTTGTAGACCGACAGCTCCAGCATCTTCGGATCGATCATGATGAAGCGGCAGCGCTCCGGCGGCAGGCGCTGCAGCAGCGACAGGATCATGGCGTTGACCGCGACCGATTTGCCTGAGCCCGTGGTTCCGGCGACGAGCAGGTGGGGCATCCGCGCGAGGTCGGCGAACACCGGCGCTCCGCCGATGTCCTTGCCGAGCGCCAGCGGCAGCCTGATTCCCGGATCGGCATAGTCTCGGTGCGAGAGAAGAGCGCGCAGGCTCACGGTCTCGCGCTTCGGGTTCGGCAGCTCGATGCCGATGACGTTGCGGCCGGGCACGACGGCGATGCGGACAGAGACGGCGCTCATGCTACGCGCGATATCGTCTGCCAGCGAGATGACGCGCGACGACTTCGTGCCCGGCGCGGGCTCCAGCTCGTAGAGGGTCACGACGGGGCCGGGCCGCACCTTCACGATCTCCCCGCGCACGCCGAAATCCTGGAGCACGGCGACCAAGGCGCGCGAGCGCTCGGCCAGCGACTCGACGGACTGCTGGGGCACCTGCGCGTTGACCGTCGGTTCAGAGAGCATCGACAGGGGCGGTAGCACGAAGCGGCCACGATTGGCCGGCCGCGCGGCAGACATAGCATCTGAGTAGCGGGTCTCTGTCAGCGTCGTCCCCCCCGCGCGCGTTGGCGCCGGCGCGCTACCAGGCCCCGGCTTGACGGGCTCGGCTGCCTTGCTCGGCCGCTCTGTAGCAGGCAGCGGCGCGGCCGCCATCGCAAGCGTGCCGGCGATCATCGCGTCCAGTGCGCTATGGTCGGGAGATGCCGATACCGGCAGCGGAGTCTCAACCTTCTCGGGGACCCTCTCTGAAGCTCTCTCCCGTGCCGCTACAAGATGAGCCCCAGGGCTTGGGATCGTGATATCGTCGCTGCTCGGGTCCGCGTCGGCCGCATCGTACAGGGGCTCGCTCGTATCACGCGCGGCGGTAGCGTGGCGGTGCGGGATGCCGCCATCCAGGTCAAACTCTGCAGGGTCATGCGGCCGAGCGGGGCCGATGGCATCGCCCGAGCGCGCAGGCGAGTCCGCCGGCGCTGTATCGCGCACGTCACGCTCGGCGGAGCCCCGGAAAATGGGCTCCTGGCGGTCAACGGGGTCAGCCAGGTCTGCGCCGGAGTCAAAGGGCTGCGGCTCCGTGCCAAGCCAGGCGCTCAAGCGGGCGACGATGCGGGGCGAACCAGACGGACCATCGACGCCGCTCGCGTCCGGCGCCGCGGCGGGTTCGGCGCGCGGCTCGGCGGCCGCACGCGCGGCTGGGGCGGGATCGAAGGGCTGGAGCGGAAGCGACCGGTCGAACGTGGCCCAGTCGACGGCCGGGCGTTCGGGTTCAGCAAGGCCGGGACCGAGATCCCGGATGTCGAGCGGTTGCTGTTCGCCGGCCTCGACCGGCGCCGCTGGACGCTCCCGCGCCCAGCCGAGATCGCTGGCGAGACGGCTCGCGCCGTCCATGGCGCTGGCCGCAGCGATTCTCGCCGCGCTGCTCCCGACGCCAAGTCCGCGCGCGCCGGCGACTTTGGCGCCTGCGGCAGCCCACCCGAGCGCTCGAGCGACGGCCCTGGCGGCGGCGGCGACTTCGGCTCGCGATACCTCGAGCGTGTAGAGCGCCAGAGCGGCAGCTCCGATCCCCGCGATGGCTCCGGTGGCCGGCGGGCCGAAAGGCCCGAAGAGAGCGCTCGTCAACCCGCTGAAATGGCCGACCATCAGGAGCCCCACTGCACCGCCGAGTCCGCTCTGGAGCGGCCAGCTGGGAGGTGCGCCGAGGGGCGCGAGCATTGCCGACGAAAGGAGGACCGCTGCCAGGAAGGCCGCCAGGCGAAGCGACCAACTGGAGAGCCTGCCGCGGCTCATCATGCGCCAGCCCCATGCAACGAGCCCCAGCCCGAGCGCGACGGCAGCGATTCCCAGGCTTTGGAGCAGCAAGTCGCTCGCGAATGCACCGGTCCGGCCGAGCAGGTTCGTCGCTGGAGCATCGGCCGCCCGATTGAAGGACGGATCGGCTGGGTTGTAGGTCATCAGCGCGAGGACGATGGCGCCGCCCGCGAGGGCGCAGCCGAGGCCGATGGCCTCGATCACGCGCCGGCGCAGGAACGCTCCGAGACCGCTCGGGAACAGCGACGACACGAGCGAGCCGTCGCGGGAAGCGGAAGCGGGCGAGGTCTGTCGTCTCATGGGCACGGT
This sequence comes from Alphaproteobacteria bacterium, assembly GCA_016793965.1. Classification (GTDB taxonomy): domain Bacteria; phylum Pseudomonadota; class Alphaproteobacteria; order JAEULF01; family JAEULF01; genus JAEULF01. The sequence continues at coordinate 22,836 of JAEULF010000083.1, forward strand.
CCCGGTTGGCGAGCTGGCGTCAGAGAAGAGCGGCGACGCGCGCGAGGGCGTCGGCCGTGACTTGGGGCGGATGGACGAGCGCGGCGCGGATGTAGCGATGGCCGGGATTGGCGGCTCCGGTGCCCCGCGCCATGTACGCGCCCGGCATGACGCGAATGCCGCCGTCGCGCCACAGGCGCTGGGCGACCGCCTCGCCATCGCCGACGTCCAGCCATAGGTAGAATCCGCCGCCCGGCGCGCGCCAGCCGCGACTGCCGAAGTGCCGCTCGGCAGCACGGAAGTTTTCCCGGTAAGCGGCGCGATAGGTTTCGACATGCTCTTCGTCGGACCACAACGCGGTCGCCGCCGCGAGGAGCGGCAGAGGCGTGGGGACGCCCGCGCTGCCGACGAGTCGCGCGAAGGCGCTCACGAGCTCCGGATCGCCGGCCATGAAGCCAGACCGCAAGCCCGGCGCGCTCGAGCGCTTTGACAGGCTGTGGAAGACCACCACGTTGTCGAGCCAGCCGCCGCGCGGTCCCGGTCCGACTGCCAGGGCGGCTCCGAGTCCGCCTGGCGGCGGGGCACCGGTATAGACCTCTGAGTAGCATTCGTCGAAGGCGACGACGAAATCGTGCTTCCGCGCCAATCGGATCAGCTCAGAGAGGTAGTCGGTCGGTGCAATCGTGCCCTGCGGATTGGCCGGAGAGCACAAGAAGAACACCGCGATGCGATCAAGTAGGTCGGGCTTGATCGCGTCGAGAGCGGGGAGGAATCCACCGGTGGCTTCGGCCGAGAGGAACACGGCTTCGGCGCCGGCGATGTTCGCGGCCGTCTCATAGACATGGTAAAAGGGGTTCGGCATCGCGATCACGGGCCGCTTTCCAGCTTTGGCCTCGGGGCATGCGGCGAGGCCAAGCATGAAGAGTCCTTCGCGAGTGCCGCTGCACGGGACGACGCTCCGCTCGGGGTCGAGCGCATCGATTGGCAAACTGAATCTCTTGCTCAGCCACGAGGCCGCGGCCGCGCGGAATTCCGGGGTGCCGGTGTTCGGCGGATACTTGTTCCAGAGATGCGCATGGGCTGAGACGACCGACGCGATCGCCGGCGGCGGCGCAAACTGCGGCTCGCCGATGGTGAGGTTCACCCTGTCCGCGCGCACAGGCTCGATGCCGGCGAGCAAGTCCGCTAGGCGCTTGAACGGATAGGCGCTGAGGCTGTCGATCCGGGGATTGAGATGCATGTCTGTGCCGCTCTCCGCCGCTAGGAATGTCAGCTTGCCGCGACGCCGGATGCCGATCCCTGGCACCGCAGCTTGGCCCGGTGAGGTAAAGTTAAGGTTAAGCTAGATTAACCAAACACTTGTCAGCGGCGACCGCAACCCATCTGAGGACGGCCGTATCCGGCATGCCCGCGACACTGGAAACGGGGCATGGATCAGCGTATGAGGGACGCCGGCAGCTCACCTCGTGGTCATTGATGACCGGAACGAACGGCAGCCATCCCGCTCAGGAGGTCCCGTGCGATCATTCAGCCGACTCGCTTTGCCCATGGCGCTGTCCGTCGTTCTCGGCGCCGGCGCAACAGACGCCATCGCCGGGGCCAAGCTGGCCAATCCGCCGGCGCGCACCCAGATCGCCGCGGTCGCCGCAGTCGCGCTGACTGAGGATGACCGGGCGGAGATCCGTCGGATCGAGCGGTACTTCAACGCGCTGCGCTCGATCCGCGCGCGCTTCGTGCAGATCTCCGACACCGGCCGCTATGCGGAGGGCAAGCTGTTCTTCGTACGGCCGGACAAGCTGCGCTTCGAGTACGAGCCGCCGGTGAAGCTGCTCGTCGTCGCCAATGGCGGCTGGATCACGCAGTACGACGGCGACATGAAGCAGGCGAACCGCTTCCCGATCATCAACACGCCGCTGCAGTTCCTGACCAAGCAGCAGATCTCGTTCACCTCCGAAGTCACCATCACCGCGCTCGAGCGCTCAGCGGGGGTCATCCGGATCGAAGTGGTCGAGACCAAGGATCCGTCCACGGGACGCCTGACCCTGACCTTCTCGCGCGAGCCCATGGAATTGCGCAAATGGACGGTGGTCGACCAGCAGGGCACGACTGTCAACGTAGCGCTCTTCAACGCCGAGATGAATGCTGAGATCAACCCCGAGCTGTTCATATACCGCGATCCTTCGGGCGGCGATCCGGGCAAGGGCAATTGATACGGCTGCCCCAATGATCGCGTGAGATCAAAGAGATATCACGGTTCTCGCGCCTCTCCGCGACGGCCGGCCCGTTGATCAAGCGGCGTAGCAGATGGCTCTCCTGGTGATCGCATCATGTGGCGAGCGGCATGCCGCGTCCATCGTCATTGATCGCGCGGCTGGCTGCCGCTATCGCTGAGTGGGGTCCGCGTCGCGGCGACAGTCAAGAAGGCCACGTCCCATGCGCTTTGTGACATGGAACATTAACTCCCTGCGGCTCCGTCTCGCGTTGCTGCTGCAAGTCATTGATAAGTTGAATCCCGACGTCGTCTGCCTGCAGGAGATCAAGTGCCCCACGGAGGCAGCTCCGGTCGAGGCGCTGGTCGCGGGAGGCTTTCCCCATGTTCTTGTCGAGGGCATGAAGGGCTACAATGGAGTAGCGATTCTGTCACGCTATCCAATGACGCGGATCGCCGGTCCGAACTGGTGCGGTCGTGACGACGCTCGGCACATCTGTGCGCGCATATCTGTCGGAGGTAGCGATATCACCGTGGACAACCTCTATGTCCCGGCAGGCGGAGACGTGCCAGACCCTCAGGCCAACGAAAAGTTTGCCCACAAGCTGCAGTTTCTTGACGAGGGTGTCCGCTACCTTTCCGCTACGAGCAGTAGCGAGCGCCGGCTCCTCGCTGGCGATCTGAACATCGCTCCCCTGGAGACCGATGTCTGGTCGCACCGCCAGTTGCTGGATGTGGTCTCCCACACGCCGGTGGAAGTGGCGGCGTTGGCGCGGTGGCAGGCGACGCGGGGTTGGGTGGACACGACGCGGCAAGTCCTGGGGTCGACCGACAAGCTCTACAGCTGGTGGAGCTATCGCGCCAAGGATTGGGACACCAGCGATCGCGGCCGGCGGCTCGACCACGTCTGGGCTTCGCCGGCGCTGGCGCCGGCTGTGACCGGTGCAGGCATCCTGCGCGAGGCGCGGGGCTGGACCGGGCCGAGCGATCACGTCCCTGTCTGGACGGACATCGCGTTCGACGCGCCAGCGCCCAAGGCGTCACGCCGCCGTACCGCGTGACCGCCTCGTTACCTAGGTCTCTAGAATCGCTGGTTCTTTGCCCGTGGTTGCGCGTCGTCACGCGTTGCGGCAGGCGGTCGACGTGGCAGCGGCATCTCGCGCCGCTAGGCCGGTGCCGTTCGGGACACGTGACGCGTTACGCGCCGGGATCACGCGAGCTTGATGATCATGCCTTCTTTGGCGACGACGGAGCCCGCCCGCGCCTTCTCCGCGTCGGCGGCGACCTTGTCCATGAACGCGTCGTTGTGCGACGGGTCGTGGTGGAAAATGACATAGGTCTTCACGCCCGCCGCCTCGGCCAGGCGCGCGCCTTCCTGCCAGGTGGAGTGGCCCCAGGTCTTGAAGCGCGGGTACTCTTCGTCGGTGTAGGTGGCGTCATAGATGAAGACGTCCGAGCCACGGATGAGCTCGACGATCTTCTCGTCGCGCTTGCCCTCCGTATGCTCGGTATCAGTGATGTAGCAAAGCGAATGGCCCTTGAACTCGATCCGATACCCGGTCGCGTTGTTCGGATGGTTCAGCGGCCGCGTCTTGACCACCACGCCGGCACGCGGCTCCAACGTCTCGCCCGCCGGAAAATCCTTGAAGGTCAGCTCCGCCTGGACGATGTCCAGCGGCACCGGGAAAAGCGGCGGCGTGAGCATCATCTCGAGCACGCCGCGCAGCGTGTAGTCCGGCATGAGGTGCCCCGCCCAGAGGCGGAACTTGTTCTTCGGGTTGAAGAAGGGGATGAAGAACGGGAAGCCGACGACATGGTCCAGATGCGTGTGGGTATAGAAGATGTCGGCGTTGAGCGTCCCCTTCGACATCAGGTGCACGCCGAGCGGGCGCATGCCGGAGCCGCCGTCCAAGATCACGGTGTGGTCGCCGCAATGCACCTCCAGGCAGGAGGTGTTGCCGCCATAGGCCTTCGTTTCCGGCCCGGGGCAAGGAATGCTGCCGCGGACACCCCAGAAGCGCACCCAGAAATCGCCGTTCTGGTCGGTCACGGTTGCGTCTCCTGTGTCCCTAGCCGGCGCCTCGCCGAGCTTCCGGTGGGGGGAACGTCGTCGACGATCAAGACGGCTCGCGCATGTCCTGGCCCCGTGCCCCGCGCGACGGCGCCGAGCACATGATCCGGGTCGTAGGAGCCTCGCACCCCCGCGCTAACGAAACGTGAAGCGGGGCGCCTGCGCATCGCCTGCGGTCACACCACCAGCCGGTAGCCGCCGGCCTCGGTCACCAGGATCTCGGCCCGGGCGGGATCCGACTCGATCTTCTGCCTGAGCCGGTAGACGTGGGTCTCCAGCGTGTGCGTGGTCACGGCCGGGTTGTAGCCCCAGACCTCGTTCAGCAGCACGTCGCGCCCGACCGGCTTCTCGCCGGCGCGGTAGAGGTACTTGAGGATCGACGTCTCCTTCTCGGTCAGGCGAACCTTCTTCTGCGAGCGCCGGTCGAGCAGCAGCTTGCCGCTCGGGCGGAAGAGATAGGGACCGATCGCGAAGGTCGCGTCCTCGCTCTGCTCGTGCTGGCGGAGCTGGGCGCGCAAGCGCGCGAGCAGCACGTTCAGCCGGAACGGCTTGGCGACGTAGTCGTTGGCGCCGGCGTCCAGCCCGAGGATCTGGTCGGCGTCGGTGTCCGCGGCGGTCAGCATGATGATCGGGCACTTGGCGCCGCTGCGCCGCATCAATCGGCAGAGCTCGCGACCGTCCATGTCGGGCAGGCCGACATCGAGGAGGATGACGTCGAAGAGGTCGGACTTCACCGCGTCCAGCGCGCGCGGGGCGGAGGGGGCCTCGGCAACGGCGAATTCCTGGTGCAGCTCGAGCTGCTCGGCCAAGGTCTGGCGCAGCGAGTCGTCGTCATCGACGATGAGGACACGCTTGCGCTGGCTGCGCCCCTCGCTTGCCGTCGCTTCGCTCACGCATGGCCCCGCTTCTGAGGTGCCGCGGCACGGGAATCCGCAGGGGGCGAGGATGGCACCGTGTCCCGGGCCGATCAACCGCGATGGGGGCCGGGACAAGAGCCCTGGCTGGGGAAGAGAGGCCGGAGCGCTCCCGTGGTTCGAGGCCAGGTCACGACGACGGGATCGAGCGCGGCATGGCAGCGTCGCCCGGCCTGACATGACGCGGACGGGCGGCGGATGCGATCGCGGCAGGTCTCCCTCGGCAAATTTTTACCATGGCGGTGGTAACCTACATGCATGAGTCGGGGAGCCGTCTGGCACTCCTCGGAGAATCAAGATGTTGCCAGGCATGCTCAAGGACGGCGACAAGGCACGATTCCTGCATCGCCGACCATCTCGTCGTCGCGCATCGTCTGCCTCTTGCTCGCGAGCGGGAGGACGGTGCTGGGCAGCAAGGGTCCCGCCGCATGGCCGATACGAGCGCCAGCTTCCCGCCGACGCCCTTGATCCCGAAGGCCGCCATGACGGCGCCCGGCAAGCCTGCGGCGGCGCTCCGCGCGCCGCTATCGGCCGAGACTTCATGCGCCGGTGCGAAAAGCGAGTGCATCGTCAGTCCCGAACCGGACGCATCGACGTTCTTCAGTCATGGCGGTCCGTCTTTCGGCGACATTCTCGACCTGATCAATCCGCTGCAGCACTTGCCGATCGTCTCCTCGATCTACCGTTCGATCACGGGCGACAAGATCGGCGACGGACCGCGGGTGATCGGCGGGTTTCTCTGGGGTGGGCCGCTTGGGCTGTTCTCGGCCACGGCTGATCTCGCGGTCGAGAAGGACTCCGGCCGGGACATGATGGGCACGCTGGTGGCGGCCGTGTCCGGCGAGCCGATTGGACGGAAAGGGTCACCGGTGGAGAGCGGCTCTGCGACACGAGCGGTCGCGCAGTCCAGCGATCCCATGCTGGCACGGGCGGCGACCAGCAGCAACGCGCAGATCGCTCAAGCGGGCAGCCAAGCGCCGTGGATCGATGAGTCGCGCCTCGCGGCGGCGATCGAGCAGGCGCGGTTGAACCAGACAGACCTCGATGCGGCCATGCTGGATGCGCGCAGCTTCGGGCCTCCGGTGTGGCGCGAGCCGGCCCAACCTCGATCGGTTGGCGTCGAGAGGAGCGTCGGAGGCCGAGCTGCGACGACCCCGGAACCATCGGTCAAGCCGATCAAGGATGCGGAGGAATCACGCGCTCCGCAGCAGCCAGTCGCTCGCGGGGCTGCGGTGGACGCTGCCTCGGCCTCGACCCTGCCTCCCGGCGCTATTGCGCGCCGGGCGCCGAATCCCTCCGGCTCGAACTACGTCTCGGCTCCCTTCCACTTCGATTCGCGCCTCAATGGATCATCGCCTAGCGCACGGCGCGCGGCGTCGCCCTATGCCACGCCAAGCGCCGGTCCGGCGACGCCGCCGCCGGCGGCCGCGCGCGCCGGCGGCGGACTCCTCGCGCCGGACACCGCGCGCGCGATGATGGCGGCGCCAGCAGCAGCCGCAAGGCCGACCGCTGGGTCATCGGCTGGGCCGACCGCCGGGTCACAAGGCGCCGCGCCGAGGGTTCTGCCTGGCCTGCCCGCCGGAGCCCCGCCAACGGGCACCCCAGGAGCTTCCGTGTCCGGAACCGGGGCGTCCGGGGGACCTGCGCCGGCGTTCCTCGACGCCATGCGCGCCGGCCTCGACAAGTACGGCCGAGCCGCCAAGGCATCCAGGGGCGCTGCGCCGGCACCGGAATGACGGGGCAGCCGGACCGTGCGGCGCAGCTCGCTGCTCGCGCCGGCGCGGCGGGCACAGAGCTCGGCCCGCTCGGCCGATCGGGTTCCGCAGTCGATCTCCTCGTGGACGCGCGATCGGGCTTTGCGACCTGGCCAGGGCATCGATGCCGGTGCGCCATCGGGCGCAGCGGCGCTGCCGCGGGGAAGTCGGAAGGTGACGGCGCGTCGCCGGTCGGTCGTTGGCCGGTGCGCCGCGTGCTCTTCCGTCCTGACCGCGTCGCGATGCCGAGGACGGGCCTTCCGGTCTCGGCGATTCGCCCGACCGATGGCTGGTGCGACGCGCCGGAGCACGCGCTCTACAACCGCCAGGTCACGCTGCCATTCGCGGCGAGCCACGAACGGCTCTGGCGCGAGGACCGGGTCTATGACGTGCTCGCGGTCCTCGGCCACAACGACGATCCGACGATCAAGGGTGCCGGCAGCGCGATCTTCCTGCACGTCGCGACGGCGGATTGGAGCGGAACCGCGGGCTGCGTCGCTCTCTCCCTCGACGATCTCCTGGCGGTTCTCGCCGCGATGGACCCCGGCAGCGGCGTGACGATCGCGCCACGCTGACCTGCCCGAAGGACCTGGCGTCACTGCGCCGGCGGGACAGGTCCTGCCTCTTGCGCCCCGGCACGACCGCCGAAGATCGCGCTGCCCACCCGCACCTCCGTCGCTCCCAGGCGGACAGCCGCCTCGAAATCGTCGCTCATGCCCATGCTCAGCCGGCCGAGGCCCGATTCGCGCCCGAGCTCGCGCAGCAGCGCGAAATGGGGGATCGGGTCGACATCGACGGGCGGTATGCACATCAACCCGACGACCGGCAAGCCGAGCGCATCGACGCAGTGACGCACGAAGGCGACCGCGTCCGCCGGAGCGATGCCGCTCTTCTGCGGCTCCAGCCCGGTGTTCACCTGCACATAGAGCGCGGGAAGCGAGGGCGATGACGACCGCAGCCCGGCCAGCGCTGCGGCGAGCTTGGGCCGATCGAGCGTGTGGATCACGTCGAAGAGCTCCAAGGCCAGTTTGACCTTGTTCGACTGGAGAGGCCCGATGAGATGAAGACGGAGGTCCGGGTGCCGCTGCCGCAGCGATGGGTACTTGGCCTGCGCTTCCTGGACGCGGTTCTCGCCGAAGACGAGCTGTCCGGCGCCGAGTGCCGCCTCGACGGCAGCGGCGCCGTGGGTCTTGGCGACGGCGACGATCGCGACGTCCGCGGGCGACCTCCCGGCGTCACGCGCTGCTGCCGCGACGCGTGCGCGCACGGTCCGAATCCGATCGGCGATGCCCGAGTCCTCTCCCATCGGCTCTCTCGCGTGCTCCTGAGCGCCCGCGCGACCTTACGACTCCGAGAGCCGGGAATGGCGCGGGCAAAAAAAATCGCCCGCGGCTTTCGCCGGGGCGCTGTCGGTTCTCTATCTCGCCTCAGCGGCCGGCCGGCACCGCTTCGTAACGGTGCCGGCCAAGCCTCTTGAGGATCAGCTGATCCTAGATGCGGATCAGAACGCCACGCGGATGCCGGTCGCGAGGGCCAGCGAGTCGTAGTCGTTGCGGGTCAGATCGTTCTGGTAGGTGTAAATCAGACCGCCCTGCAGGTTGATGCCCGGCCCGAGCGCGTAGGCCGCGTCGAGGACGAGGCGCCACGTGTCGAAGGTCTGGGTCGTCGTGTTGTTCAGCGTGTTGGACACGGCCGAGGCCGCCGGGGCCGCCGCCGTACCGCCCGTGAACGGAACGTTCGAGTTGCCGACGATGCCCGACAGGCCGATGGTGACCGGCGCCAGGTTGTAGGTGGCACCGAGCGACCAGATCGACGCGCGGATGTCGGCCGCACCGAACTTGTTCAGGTTGGCATACGAGCCGCCAACCGTGACCGGGCCGAACCCGACGTTCGCGCCGATGTTCCAGAGGAACGGGTCCTTGTTGCTGCGCACGCAGCCGGTCCCAGCGACCGTCGTGGCGCAGGCCGGGACCGCCGCGTTGGCTTCGTCAGCCGTCGCGAAGGCGCCCATGGCGTTGACGCGGATGCCGCCGAACGTGGCGGAGTAGTTCACACCCACCGAGATCTCGTCCGAGATGCCAGCCTTGTTCTGGAACGACGAGCCGTCGGCGTGATGCTCGTTGTTTCCATCCGGCGCGTACGACACGCCGAGCTGGAAGCCCGCGATGCGCGGCGTCAGGTAGATGACCTTCGTGCGGTCATTGGCCAGCGCCTGAGCCGTGGTGACCGTGCCGCCCGGAGCATACAGTGTGTCCTGGTAGCGGGCACCGCCAGCGTTCTGGCCGCCGTTCGAGAAGCCGAACGAGCCGTCATCCGCGTTGAACGAGGAGGCGGACGGGGCGCGCAGGCCCATGCGACGGGTCATCGGGTCGCGGTCGCCGACCTCGACCGTGCCGAAGCCGCCCGACAGGTAGACCATCATCTCGTCCTTACGAGCCTGGGTCGTGCCGGTGGTCGGGTTCTCCAGCTGGTAGAGCACGCCGACGGTGATGCCGTTGTCGAGCGTGGTCTTGCCCTGGAAGTAGACCTCGAAATCATTCTCGAGGGCGGCGCGGTTGCGGCCGGTGCCCTGGCCGTTCTCGTTCTCCATG
>JAEULF010000094.1 GCA_016793965.1 Alphaproteobacteria bacterium
AAGTCCTGGCATGCGGCTCTTGCCTTGCCAAGCTGCAGCCGCTGCATTCGCGACCGCCTCGACGGACGCGCTACCGCTTTGCGCCGCCCTCGCCGACCACGACGAAGGGCGCCCAGAACAGCGGGTGGGCGCGCTCGGGCAGCGCGGCATCCGCGATCATCGCCGCCATGGCGCGGCGATGCGCCTCGGCGCGGCCGACGCCCGGTCGTGCCGCCTCCTGCAGCATGCGCGTGGTCAGCGCCACGGCGGCGTCGCTCACCACCGGCCAGTGCGAGACGAGGAGGGCGCGCGCCCCGGCGTAGAAGAATGCGCGGGCGAGGCCGCTCAGGCCCTCGGCGCCCGGGGTGCCGTCGGGCGCCGCGGTGTTGCAGGCGCTGAGGATCACCCAGTCGGCATCGAGCTTCAGCTCGGCCACTTCCGATGCGGTGAGCAGCCCGTCATCCTCGGCCGTCGCCTCCGTCGGCGGCGTCAGCAGGAGCGCAGGCTCGGCGAGGCCGGCGATCTCGCCGGCGACGATGCCGTGTGTGGCGAAGGCGAGGACCTTGTGCTCGGCGAGGGCGGCGCGCTTGACCGCTGCCTCGGTGGCGCGCTCGCGCAGCACCAGCGCTTGGTCCGTCGCGCCGAGCGCGCGCGCCATGGCGGCCAGCTCGTCGGCGGTGTCGGGCAGCGAGGGGACCTGGCGCAGGGCATCGGTGTCGGCCGTGCCGCCGCGGAACAGCGCGCGAAGGCTCGGGCGCGCGGCGGCCGCGATCCGCGTCGCGCTCGGGGAGGCTGCGCCGCGCTTGGTCGCAGGGTCGCGTGGATGGTCCTTCAGGAGCGGGTCCCCGATGCCGAGGAAAGGCCTGGAGGCGCGCGCCTCGCGCGCGAACCGCCGCAGCGCCCGCAGCGAGCCCACGGTCGGCAGCACCGAGACGGCGGCACGCTGGCCAAGCCAGGCCGCCTCCCGAAAGGCGGCCGCATCGTCGGGGTCGAACTGCGCCTTGGCCGGCGGCGCTGTCAGCAGCACGCCGACCGGCAAGCTGTCGAGCGCGCCGTCGGGCACGACGAACAGGTGCCGGGCGTCGTCGAGCAAGGCAGCGAACGGCGCCAGCAGCGCTGCAAAGAGGGCGTGCGCTTCGCTCGCCGCGAAGGGCGCCATGCTGCCGATCTCGGATTTCCCGGTCGGATCGAGGCCGGCGCGCAGCTTGCCGACGGCGGCGGCAAGGTCGTCCGCCTTGAGCGCCAAGCGCACGGCAGCGACGCGATCGCGGCGCAGCGCGAAGACGATCGTGGCATCCGCGCCGACGGCGGAGGCGACCAGCGCCTCGTCCGGCCCGAGCAGCGCCTGAGCCTCGGCGAGCGACGCCGGCCGCGGCCCAGCGATCTCGGCATAGGCCGGGAACTCCTGCCGCAGCCTGTCGCCGACGGCGGACATGCGCGCCTGCAGGGCGGCGGCGCGCTCGCGCAGCGACCGCTCCGCCGGCAGGTGGCGCTGCTGCGGAGGCTTGGCGGACGCCTTGATCAGGTTGGCGTCGGCGGCGGCGAGCTCGTCCGCCGCGTCCTGCTGCTCGCGCACCAGGCGGGCCAGCGCGCCGTCGCCCGCGGCGAACCGCGCGGCCATGCGCGACACGGCGGCACCGGTCGCCGTCGCCTTGGCGCGATCGAGCAGCCGGAAGGCCTCGTCCAGCAGCGCCGCGCGCTCGGCCGGCGCGGCGCCGGCGGCGAGCCCGATCGCCGTCGCCATGTGCTCGAAGAACGCGCGCGCGGAGAGCCGCTGCTCGGAGAGCCGCGCCTGCTCCGGCTCGCCGGCATCGGCGGCCCTGTCGATCCTCCCCGCGCGTATGGCGCTCGAGCGCCGGTGGAAGCGCAGCGCGTCGCTCGGCCGGCCCTGCAGCGTCCGCAAGCCGGCCAAGTGCGCGGCGGACTGGGCGACGAGCGGGTGCTCCGCGCCCAGCGCCGCCTCGTAGATCGCCTGGCTGCGAAGGAAGAGCGGCTCTGCGTCGTCCAGGCGCCCCTGGTCGCGGTGCAGCAGCGCCAGATTGCCGAGCGAGTTGCCGACATCGGCGTGATCCGGCCCGAGCATCCTCTCGCGGATGCCCAAGCTCCGGCGGAGCAGCGGCTCCGCTTCGGCGAAGCGGCCGCGCAGCCGGTACTGGAAGCCGAGATTGTTGAGCGATGTCGCGAGCAGCCCGCTATCGGGCCCGTGGACCTTCTCGGCGATCGCTCGGCTGCGCCGGTGGAGCGGCTCGGCATCCGCGTGGCGTCCCTGGCGGTCGAGCGTGGCCGCGAGGTTGTTGAGCGCGAGCGCCACCTCGTTGCTCTCCGGCCCGGCTGAGACCTCCCAGATGGCGAGGCCGCGGCGGTAGAGCGTCTCGGCCTCGGCGTGGCGGCCCTGCGCCAGCATCAGGCCGGCGACCTCGCCAAGGGCATGCGCGACGGCGCCGTGCTCGGGACCGTGGATCGCCTCGCGCAGCATCAAGCCGCGCCTGTAGAGGGCCTCTGCTTCGGCCAGCCGTCCCTGTTGCGCCATCAGGCCCGCCAGGTCGTAGTGAACGCCGACCGCATTGGCGCGCTCGAGCGCCGCCTCGCTCTCGTAGATCGCCAGGCAGCGACGGAACAGTCGCTCCGCGTCGGCATGACGGCGCTGCGCCTGGCGGAGCCGGGCGAGGTTGCTCAGGAACCCGGCGAGCTTGGCGGGCTCTTGGCTCGGCGAGGCCTCCTGGAGAGCCAGGCTGCGCAGGTAGAGCGTCTCCGCCTCCGAGAACCGACCCTGAGACATCAGCAGAGTCGCGAGGTTGCTGGCCGCGGCGGCGATCTCCGGATCGTCAGGACCGCGCGCCTTCTCGACGATCGCCATGGAGCGGCGGTAGAGCGGCTCGGCCTCGATGTACCTCGCCTGGCCAGCGAGCAATGCCGCGAGATTGTTGAGGGTGACGGCGACCGCCGGATCGTCCGGGCCGAGCCCTTTCTCCCGGATGGCGAGGCTCCGTCGCATGAGCGGTTCGGCCTCGGCATGGCGGCCGCGGTAGACGAGCACGGTCGAGAGGTTGCTCAGCGCGATGGCGACGTCCTGCGCATCGGGCCCCTGCGTTCGCTCGTCATGCTCCAGCGCGCGGCGCGCGACCGGCTCGGCCTCGGCATAGCGCTCCGCATCGATCAGGTCGCTGACCTCCTGGTTGAGCCGCCAGGAGGGACCGCATGCGGCGACGGCCAGAATGAGCACGATCGCCGCGCGCGCCGGTTCAAGTCGCCGCCATCGCTTGCGCATCTCGTCCATGCTCAGCCCCGCGGCTCGATCCAATTATGCAAGGCGAGGCCGCCGTCGACGACGACGGTCGTGCCGGTGACGTAGCGGCCGAAGCGCTCGCTCAGCACGGCAACCGCCATGGGCGCGATGTCCTCGGGCGTGCCGATCCGGCCCATGGGGATGCACGCCGTCAGCGTCGGGTTGGCGGCGACGGAGAAGCCGCCGCCGGCGACGGCGCCGGGCGCCAGCGCGTTGACGCGGATGCCCTTCGGCGCCAGCGCGCGCGCCAGCTCCTTCATGACCATGGTCATGCCGGCCTTGGCAGCGCTGTAGTGCGGCAGGTTGCGTGGGCTCTCGGCGTGCAGCGAGGTGACGATCAGCATGCGGCCCTTGCTGCCCGTCTCGACCATGTGCCGTCCGGCGCGCCGCCCGAGCGCGAAGGCCGTGCGCAGGTTGACGTCCATCATGGCGTCCCAGGTCGCGTCGTCGACGGCGAGGATCGTGTCGGCCTCGCGCCGGGGCGGGCTCGCGGCGTGGACGAGCACGCTGATTCGCCCGAGGGCGCCGAGCGCGGCGTCGAACAGCCGGTCCGCCGCGCCGCGCTGCGCCAGGTCGGACTGCAGGAAGTGCCCGTCGCCGCCGGCATCGCGGATCGCGTCCGCGGCGGCAGCGCCCTTCTCGGCATCGATGTCGGACAAGGCGACACGGGCACCCTCGCGCGCCAGCGCGGCGGCAATGGCGCGGCCGATCCCCGAGGCGCCGCCGGTGACGAGCGCCGCATCCCCTTGCATCAAGCCGTTCGCCATCGCCCTCTCCCCCGCCCGCCCGACTGTCCCGCAGATGCGCGCTCCGACCGCACGACATTCAGCACGCGCGCGAATCCCGTCAATGCGGCGGTTCGAGCATGCCCGCGGCGCTCGCTGCCAAGGCGTTCATCCGCTTGCCAAAAGTCACTCCGCGCGAGTGATGGCCGTCACAGACGGAGCGGCGGGCTCGGTGCATTCTGCAACCCATGGTGCAGCGGTCGAGACCGGCACCGCGAGGCGATCCCCGGCAGTGGTGACGATGGTCACTGCACCGGAGCGGAAAGTGGAGTGGGTCTCCCTCGCGCACGGACTTGACGCTCCGACGAGACACGGTCTCGTGACGCACCGATGAGACACGGTCTCGTGACGCACCAACGAGACAGGATCTCGCGCCCGCTCGCCGCCGGCCAGGAGCCGCGGCAGGACCCAGGAGGGGGACGGACGCGACCAGCGACCCGGGGTTCGCCAGAAGGCGCCTCCCCGGACCGGCGGGGGCTGCACGCTGCGGCCCGCCTTCCCCACCCCACGCGGGTGCGGCCCCCGTCAACTTCTTCAGCGTCAGCGTCTCCGGCTTCGGCCGAGACTGCGGTTCGGCTTCTTCATCGTCTCCTCCCTGAGACTTGGCCCCCGCTGCGGCGACGCGGCGGGGGTCATTCCTTCTGGTCGGCCGCCTTGTCGGCCGCCAGCAGGAACTCGACGTTGCCCTCCGGCCCGGTGATCGGGCTCGGCACGACGCCGCGCGCGCGCCACTCTGGGAGGGCGTCGATCCAGGCGACGATGCGGTCGCAGGCCGCCTGGCGCAGCGCCGGGTCGCGCACCACGCCGCCCTTGCCGACATTGCCCTTGCCGACCTCGAACTGCGGCTTGATGAGCGCGACCAGAACGGCGCGCGGCGCGGCGAGCGCGAGCGGCGCCGGCAGCACCGTCTCCAGCCCGATGAAGCTGGCGTCGCAGGTCACCAGGTCGACAGGCGCGGGCACCTCGGCGCGCGTCAGGTGCCGCGCGTTGGTCCGTTCGAGAACGACGACGCGGGCGTCGTTGCGCAGCTTCCAGGCGAGCTGCCCATGGCCGACATCGACCGCATAGACCCGTGCCGCGCCGCGCGCCAGCAGCACGTCGGTGAAGCCGCCGGTCGAGGCGCCGATGTCCAGGCAGGTCCAGCCGGTCGGATCGATTGCGAAATGATCGAGCGCCGCCTGGAGTTTCACGCCGCCGCGCGACACCCAGGGGTAATCCTGGCCGCGCAGCTCGATCGGCGCGTCCTCGGGCAGCTGGTCGCCGGCCTTGGCGATGCGCCGGTCGCCGGTGAAGGCGAGCCCGGCCAGGATCAGCGCCTGCGCTCTCGCCCGGCTCTCGCACAGGCCGCGCTCGACGAGGAGCTGGTCGGCACGCTTGCGGCTCATGGATAGCGGCGGCCGGTGCGCCGGACGACGCGACGCGCCACGTCGAGCCCTCTTCCTGCGCAGCCTCTGAAGGGGCTCGCAGTTCCTTGGCTGGCAAGCCTTGCCGGAGCGCCGGCGTCCCGCCGGCCGCGGGCCGCAGGCCCGCTCATCCGCCCCATCATCGAGCGAAGCCGCAGCCTGGCGCCATGCGCGGCTGCGCCGTGCGGCCGGCGGGACGCCGGCGCTCCGACACTGATTGCGCTGAAGATCCGTGCGTGCCCTTGACCGGCGCAGCAGGCGGAAGGG
>JAEULF010000256.1 GCA_016793965.1 Alphaproteobacteria bacterium
GTCCCAGAACGAGACATGCGCGTGGCAGCCGCTGCCGGTCTGGCTCATGAACGGCTTCGGCATGAAGGTCGCGCGGTAGCCGTGCTTCTCGGCGAGCGTCTTCACCATGTACTTGAAGAAGACGTGCTTGTCAGCCGTGCGCAGGCAGTCGTCGTACTCCCAGTTGATCTCGAACTGGCCGTTGGCGTCCTCGTGGTCGTTCTGGTAGGGCTTCCAGCCCAGCGCGATCATGTGGCTGCAGATCTCGCTGATGACGTCGTAGCGGCGCATCAGCGCCATCTGGTCGTAGGCCGGGCGGCGCGCGACGTCGAGCGGGTCGGACGCCGCGCTGCCGGCGGCGTTGGTGATGATGAACTCGGCCTCGACGCCGGTCTTCATCCGCAGGCCCTTCTTGCGCGCCTTCTCGATCATCTTGCCGAGCAGCACGCGCGGCGTGTTGTCGAGCGGCGCGCCGTCCATCCAGGCGTCGGCGCAGAGCCAGCCGACCTCCGGCTTCCAGGGAAGCTGGATCAGGCTGTCCGGGTCCGGCTTGGCCCACATGTCCGGGTCGGCCGGGGTCATGTCGAGCGAGACCGCGAAGCCGGCGAAGCCGGCGCCGGTCTCCTGCATCTGGTCGATCGCCTCGGCCGGCACCAGCTTCGCCTTCGGCGCCCCCGCCAGGTCGGCGAAGCTGATGAGGAAGAACCTGATGCCGCGCTCCTTGGCGACCTTCGACAGCTTGACCATCCGTGACTCTCCGTTCGGCGCCCGCCGGTCCTTCCGGTCCGCCGGCGGGCTTGGTTGCGCGCGATCCTTAGCCCGATTTGCCCCAGCCGGGTATCCAATCCGTGCCGGCGAGCGGCACGCGCGCCATGGCGGCGGCTTCGACCGTGAGCGCCGCCAGGTCCTCCGGCTCGAGGTTGCGCACGTGGCTCTTGCCGCAGGCGCGCGCCAGCGTCGTCGTCTCGAGCACCATGGTCGAGACGAAGTTGCGCACGCGACGCGCCGCGACGTCCACGTCGAGCCTCTGCTCCAGCGCCGGATCGGTCGTGGCGACTCCGACCGGGCAGCGCCCGGTGTGGCAATGGTGGCAGTAGCCCGGCGCCGTGCCTAGCGCGCGGTAGTCCGCGACATGCTCCGCCCGGTTGCAGCCCAGCGCCAGCAGCGCCGCGACGCCGATCGACACCGCGTCGGCGCCGAGCGCCAGCGCCTTGGCCACGTCGGCGCCCGAGCGGATGCCGCCCGAGACGATGAGCTGCACCTTGCGGTGCATGTCCAGCTCCTGCAGCGCCTCGACGGCCAGCCGCACGGCCGGGAGCGTCGGGATGCCGACGTTCTCGATGAAGACGTCCTGCGTCGCCGCGGTGCCGCCCTGCATGCCGTCCACGACGACAGCGTCGGCGCCGGCCTTGACCGCCAGCATGACGTCGTACTTCACGCGCGTGGCGCCGACCTTGACGTAGACCGGCTTCTGCCAGTCCGTCACCTCGCGCAGCTCCTCGATCTTGATCTGCAGGTCGTCCGGCCCCGTCCAGTCGGGGTGGCGCGAGGCCGAGCGCTGGTCGACGCCGACGGGAAGGTCGCGCATGGCGGCGACGCGCTCGCTGACCTTCTGCCCGAGCAGCATGCCGCCGCCGCCCGGCTTCGCCCCCTGCCCGACCACCACCTCGATCGCGTCGGCGCGGCGCAGGTCGTCCGGGCTCATGCCGTAGCGCGAGGGGAGCACCTGGTAGACCAGCGTCTTCGACGCCGCGCGCTCCTCGTCCGTCATGCCGCCGTCGCCCGTCGTCGTCGAGGTGCCGAGCATGGTCGCTGCCTGGCCCAAGGCGCCCTTCGCGCGCGTGCCCAGCGAGCCGTAGCTCATGCCGGCGATGGTCACGGGGATCTTGAGATGGACGGGACGCTTGGCGAACCGCGTGCCGATGGTCACGTCGGTGTCGCAGCGCTCGCGGTAGCCCTCCAGCGGGTAGCGCGAGATCGAGGCGCCGAGCAGCACCAGGTCGTCGAAGGTCGGCAGCCGGCGCTTGGCGCCGAACCCGCGGATCTCGTAGACGCCCTCGTCCGCCGCGCGGTGCACCTCCGCCACCACGCGCGGCGGGAAGGTCGCGGATTCGCGCAGCACCGGCCCAGCCGTCGGCTTCTCCTCCATCGCGTCCTCAGTAGTGGTCCGCCTGGTCGGCGTGGAAGTGGTAGAGCTTGCGCGCCGAGCCGTAGCGCGTGAAGGAGCCCGGATCGGCGTCGAAGCCGGCGGCCTTGAGCAGCCGATCGAGCTTCGCCAGGTGGTTCGCCCGCATCTCCTTGGCGACGCAGTCGCCGCCCAGGCTGGCGACCTTGCCGCGCACGAAGATCCTGGCCTCGTAGAGGGAATCGCCGAGGTTCTCGCCCGCGTCGCCGAGCACGACCAGCGTGCCGCGCTGGGCGAGGAA
Source organism: Alphaproteobacteria bacterium (assembly GCA_016793965.1). GTDB lineage: Bacteria > Pseudomonadota > Alphaproteobacteria > JAEULF01 > JAEULF01 > JAEULF01. Next base: position 2,406 of record JAEULF010000256.1, read on the forward strand.
GGCCGACATGGCGCCGACCGAGCCGCCGACCACGATGTCCACGCCCTTCATCGAGATGCCGCAGCGCGTCGCGGCGTCCCCCTCGATGATGACGAGCCCGCCGCGCCCCGACGCGGCGGCGTATTGCGAGGCGTTGCCGCGCACGCGCACGACGCCGGACATGATGTTCTCGGCGACGCCGGGCCCGGCATGGCCGTGGATCTCGATCGTCGCGTTCTTGTTCATGCCGGCGCAGTAGTAACCGGTCGGCCCCATCACATCGACCTGCACCGGCTCGGTCAGCCCGACCGCGATTGAGTGCGCGCCGCGCGGGTTCGTGACGCGGAAATGCCGGCGGTTCGTGCCGTGCGGCACCGCGTGCAGCGCGGCATTGAGGTCGCGGATCGCGACGGTCGCGAGGTCGAACTCCTCGGCGGCAGGGGCAGGAGGCATCAGTGCGCCCGCTCCCAGGCATAGACCTTGGCGGGCACGGGCTCCCAGACGCGCGCCGCCTCGGCCCCCGGCAGCATGGCGATGGCGCGGTACTCCGAGGCCATGGCGACCCAGTCGCCGGTCTCGGCGAGCACCGCGGGCTTGCACCCGACGGGATCGCGCAGCACGGCGAAGCCGTCGCGCGTGCCGATGGCGAAGGTATAGAAGCCGTCGAGGTCGGCGAGCGCGTCCTCGAGCGCCTGCGTCAGGCTGCGGCCGTGGCGCAAGCGCGACGCCAGGTAGCCCGCCGCCACCTCGCTGTCGTTGTCGGTCTGGAAGGCGATGCCGTCGCGCTTGAGCACCGCGCGCAGGCGGTTGTGGTTGGACAGCGAGCCGTTGTGCACGAGGCAGAGGTCGCGCCCGGTCGAGAAGGGGTGCGAGTGCGCGGTGGTGACCGCGCTCTCCGTCGCCATGCGCGTGTGGCCGAGCGCGTGCGTGCCCTCGATATGCCTCAGGTCGAAGCGCGCGATGACCCGCTCCGGCAGGCCCATCTCCTTGTAGATCTCGATCGTGTCGCCCGCCGACATGACGCGGACATCAGGTGCCTCGGCGGCGAGGAACGCCTGCACTTCGTCGGCTCCAGCCTTGACGGTGAGGCGCGCATGGCTCGCGCGCACCGCGATTTCCGGCTTGGCGCCGAAGCGCTTCTTGAGCGCCTTGGCGAGCCCGTCCCAGTCGTAGCTGTCGTCGGCATGGAACAGCGTCAGCTTGAGCGCGTCCTTGACCGGCTCGCGGTAGACCGCGATGCCGGCGCTGTCCGGCCCGCGCCCGGTCATCTCGACCAGCATGGCCGAGAGGTGGCGGCCGAGCTGCGGCTGCAGCTTCGGGTTCTTCAGGAACAGGCCGACGATGCCGCACATGGGATCACCTCGTCGCTGAGGCCCCACCCCGACCCTCCCCATGCTTCGCACGGGGAGGGGGAAGCTCAGCGCCTCTTCCCCCTCCCCGTCGCACAGCGATGGGGAGGGTCAGGGTGGGGCAATCAGCAGCTCCAGCCGCTCTCACGGCTGCACGTAGACCGTCTTCACCGTCGTGTAGAACTCCACGGCGTAGCGTCCCTGCTCGCGCGGACCGTAGGACGAGCCCTTGCGGCCGCCGAAGGGCGCGTTGTAGTCGACGCCGGCGGTCGGCAGGTTGACCATGACCATGCCGGCCTGGCTGTTGCGCTTGAAGTGCGAGGCGTGCTTCAGCGACGCCGTGCAGATTCCCGAC
>JAEULF010000119.1 GCA_016793965.1 Alphaproteobacteria bacterium
CGCGGAACGCGTCGGCGTTCGCCTCCGGCTTGTTGAAGTAGCCCTTCATGATACCGCGCCCGGCCATCCAGAGCTCGCCGGGCTCGCCCGGCTTGACCGGCGCTCCGTCCTCGCCGCGGATCGTGGCGCGGCGCAGCAGCATCTCGATCCCGACGGAGTTCGATCCCGGCATGTCGGTCACGTGCACGGGCATGGCGAGGCCGGCGCCGATCTCGCTCATGCCGTAGAGCTCGCGCGCGGGCACCTTGAAGCGCCGCTCGATCTCGACCTGGCCGCCCGGCGACACGGCGGCGAGCAGCGCCAGCTTGAGCTGCGTGCGCGCGTCGTCGGCGGCCTCGGGCTGCTTCAGCACGATCTCCGGGAAGACGCACCACTCGATGCCGAGCTGCTTGATCCAGGGGATGAACTTGCTGGCCGAGGGGCGCGCCGCGACGTGCAGCGTTGCGCCGAGCATGAGCGCCGTCGGCAGCACGAACTGGCAGTTCATGTAGTGGAACGGGTTCTGCAGCAGCATCCGGGTGACCGGCAGCTCGGTCCAGGCGCAGGTCGCGCGCGCGAGCATGAGCCAGTAGTCCTGCGGCAGCAGGCAGCCTTTGGGGAAGCCGGTGGTCCCCGACGTGTAGAGGATGGTGAGGAGGTCGTCCTTGGTCACCGGCACGGACGGCGCGAAGGAAGGAGCGCCGCCGGCGCACAGCGCCTCCCAGGAGCGGCTGCCCTCGAGCGCGGCCGCGCCGCGCACGACGACGCGCGGGTTCTCCAGCGCCGCCGGGCGGTCGACGAGCGAGTCGAAGAGCGGCAGGTGCTCGGCGTCGATCACCAGGGCGCCGACCTGGGCGTCGGTCAGCACGTAGTGCAGCTCGCGCGCGGTGTAGCGCGGGTTGATCGGCACCATGACGGCGCCGAGCTTGGCGATGGCGAGGTAGGTGACGGGGTACTCCAGGCGGTTCGGCAGCATGACGCCGACATGGTCGCCCTTGCGCAGGCCGATCGCCGCGAGGCCGTTGGCGAAGCGATCGGACAGCTCGTGCAGGGCGGCGGCCGTGAGGCTCTCGCCGTCCTCGAAGAAGTCGATGATCGCGCGCTGGGGATAGAGGCGCGCCGCCTCGGCGACGAGGGCGCCGAGATTGGCGATGTCCGGCAGGGCGGCGAAGCGCTGCAGCCGCTCCCGGTGCGCGCGGACTGCGTCCGAGCTCATCCTTCGCCCTTCCCCTTCTTCAGGAACTCCGGCACGACGCCCTCCGTGGCGCCGCCCAGCATCTGCAGGCGGAAGAGCGCAGCGGCCTGCGCGATCGCCTGCTCGCGCGGGCTGTCCATGCAGCGCTGGTACGCTTCCATCTCCACGCGCAGCGCCAGAGGCGGGTGCGCGGCGACGCGCTCGGCGATCGCCATGGCGCGCGCCAGCAGCGCCTCCGGCGGCACGATCTCGTTGATCAGGTTCCAGTGCAGCGCCTTGGCGGCGTCGATGCGCTCGCCGGTCAGCATCAGCCACATGGCGGCGACATGCGGTACCTGGCGGCCGAGCCGCGTCAGCCCGCCGGCACCCCCCATGCCGTAGGCGATCTCCGGCAGGCCGAAGGAGGCGCCGGGCGTGGCGACGCGGATGTCGGTCAGCAGCAGCAGGTAGATCATGCCCTGGCCGAGGCAGTAGCCGTCGACCGCGCCGATGATCGGCTTCAGCCGCTCCAGCCGCACCACGTCCTGCTCGAAGCCCGGGCGCGCCAGCGGGCCGGCGGCGCGCACCGCCGGGTCGAGCTGGCGGGCGAGCTGCTCCTGGCGCGGCAGCTTCGGCAGGTCGAGCTTGATGTTGTCGCCGGCGCAGAAGGAGCTGCCGGGCGCCCCGGTCAGCACGCCGACTCGGAGGGCGGGATCGGCGAGGAACTCCTGGAGATGCCCGAGCATCTCCTTGTGCAGCGCCGGCGTCAGCAGGTTGAGGCGGCCGTTGTCGATGGTCAGTACGGCGACGGCGCCGCGCTTCTCCAGGCGGATCGGCATGCAGACCCTGTCGCGCCAGCCGGGGCGCGCGCGTCAGTCGCCCGATGCGGCTGCCTTCGGCGCGCCGGTGGCGCCCGGACCCGTATAGAACTGAGGGTAATGCTGCTGCAACACCGGGCTGTCCGTCGCCCAGGCATGGCAGGTGTCGATCCAGGCCGGACGGTAGGACGGGTCGGGCTTCTTGCCGGCCTCGCGCATGCGCCGTGTCTTGATCGAGCCGATCGTCTGGAACGCGACGGTGGCCAGCCGGCCGATCAGCTCGGAGAGGTGCGTGCAGCCATGGGTCGAGCCGACGTGCTTGCGCATCTGGCGCTTGAAGTCGCGCGCGAGCGGCAGCCCGATCAGCTTCTTGTAGTCAGGCGCGATGCCGCCGCACATCTGGAACGGCGTGGCGTCGCTCGTCGCCTCCATGTCGCGGATGACGTAGTCCTCGTCGACCGTCATCCGGACCCACATCTCGTGCACCGGCTGGCCGGGCTCGACGCGGCCGCGCCATTGGTTGTCGAAGCCGTAGGTCTTCGAATCGTGCAGCACGCCCTCGATGTCGAACAAGCCGTCGGCGCGCTCGTAGCCCCAGCTCTCGATGCGCCTGATATGCGACAGCTTGCGGTCGGCGGGTGGCGACAACGGCATGGCGCGGCTCCCTTGCGCGGCGATGCTGCGCCGCAGCAAGAGGAGCTAAGCCGCGACCGCTAGCCGGTCAAGGCCTGCGGCGGCATGGC
>JAEULF010000150.1 GCA_016793965.1 Alphaproteobacteria bacterium
CCCGGGCGATGCCGGCGACGAGATGGGCCCGAGCGCCAACCCCCTGGCGCCGCGCGCGGCACCCGGCTCTGCCCAATCGATCGCCGAGGCACGGACCCAGGCGCGCGCCTCGGTCATCAAGCACGCGCGCGACGGCAGCCAAGGCCATGAGAGCGCCATGGAGGGCCGCCTCAAGACGTCGAAGCCCCTGCCGAGCCGCGACGCGCTGGCGCCCCTGCTGCCGACCCGCGAGAGCAAGGGCCGCGGCAAGCCGATGCGCACCGACCCCGACTCCCTCGCCGCCGCCTTCGGCGGCCAGGCCGAGCCGTCGCGCGGCCGGACCCGCGATCCCCGTCTCGACCTGCCACCGGGGAGCCCGGGGTCGCTGTCGGCCAAGCAGAAGTCGCGGGCGCGCAAGGGACGCTGAAAGCTGGCGCCCGCGCAACTGGACACCGGAACGCGCTCTCGCCCTCCACGCTGGAAACTTTCGCGTGACGGCGGCTGCCGATGCGCGTATGAACCCGCCCCGCGCGAGCCGGTCCGGATTTGCTTCCGCTCCAGCGCCGCGCCCTGGGACTTGGCCACCTTTGAGGGAACCGCCATGCGGCGTCGGGACATTCTCCTCGGCGCGGGCGCCTTGCTGCCCGCGCTCGCTGCAGCGCGCGCCGCGCCTGCCGGGGTGCCGGTGCTGCGCGTCGCCTATGCCGCTGATTGCGCGCCCTTCAGCGCCGCGGGCAGCAACGGCGACGTCGATGGCGCTCTCGTGCGCATCGTCAACGCCGCTTGCACGCGCGCCGGCATCCCGGCGTTGCACGTGGCGCTGCCATGGGAGCGCGCCCAGCAGTCGGTCCGCCATGGCCATGCGGATGCCTTCGTCACGATCGCGACGGCCGAACGCCAGCTCTATGCATCCTTCGGCAGCGCGGCCCTGCTCGATACGACGCCGTGCGTCTTCTACGCCAGCACCAATGCGCAGGCGGCGCGCCTCGCCGATTGCGCCGCGTTCGCCGACCTGCGCGGCCTGCGCCGGATCGACGTCGTCGGCTGCGGCTATGCCGCCGACGCGCTCGGCAGCCATGGCGTGCACTGGACCGCCTCGCCGAGCGTCGCCTTGCGCGCGGTCGCAGCCGACCGCTACGACGTCTTCGTGTGGGACCGCGATGCCGGGATGCTGGCGCTGCGCCGGCTTGGCCTCTTGGAGCGCGTCGCGGCGAAGCCGCTCCCGCCGGCCGCCGCCTTCCGCCTGGGCCTGCGCCGCACGCTTCCCGAGCGCGACCGGCTCCTCGCTGCGCTGGACGAGGCGATCGCAACGCTCAAAGAGGCGGGAGAGATCGCGCCGATCGCTGCGGCTCCGGCCTGACGGCGCCCTCGGCCGACGGCGCCCTCGGCCATCGGCGCGTCGAGCGCGCCGTCGCTAGCGCTTGTAGGACCGGCACCGCGCCTTGAGCTCGCCGTCCTTGATCGTGCTGCAGTGCTTCGTGTCGCCATTGACGACGGCGATGCAGAGATTGCGCGTCTCGAGAGCGCGGATGGCGCCGCACTGCTTCACATCCGCGGTCTCCAGCGCCTTGCAGTAGTTGCGGTCGTCGGGGTAGCGGAAGCGGTCGCAGCCGACGGGCGCCTGCGGCGCCCTCGGCGTCGCCCCCTGCGGCGCGGCTTGCGAGGATTCCCGGCGCGGCGCCTGCTCGGGCGGCACCACCTTGAGCTGCGCCTGGACCGCCGACGCGCCAAGGCCGATCAGAGCCGGGGCAAGGACCAAGGCAAGGACCGCAAGACTGTTGCCGACGCGCATCGTGTTCTCCTTCCGATCGTGCCCCATCCTATGTGAGTCGCACCGTGCCGCCAAATCCTGGCGCTTTTGCGGCGCTCTCGCGGGTATGCCTGCCGCGTTCGCGCCGTATTGCCAAGCAAGAGTGGCGCCAAGCCGGGCCGCAGCGCCCGGCCGGCGAATGCAGGAGGCCGCTTCATGACCGTCTTCGCCCGCAGGCTTGCCTCCGGCGCCCTAGGCGCTGCGTGCGTCCGCGCCGTCGCCGCGCTGGCCGTCCTTGCCGGCGCCGGCGCTCTCGGCGCGGCCGTCGCAGCCGGATCAGCCCGAGCGCAGACGCTGACGTTCGAGGAATCGCGCCACCTCCTGCAGCGCACCGGCTTCGCCGTGGATCCGGCGGAGGCGCAGCGCCTCACCCGCATGACGCGCGAGGCCGCGGTGAAGGCCGTGCTCGACAACGTGCGGCGCGAGCCCGTGACGCCGCTCCCGGACTCCGTGCGCGGCGCCATGCCCGACAAGCTGCCGCGCGACATGACGGACGCCGAGCGGCAGGCCTTCCAGCAGATGCATCGCGCCTTGATGGCCGACATCAAGGGCTGGTGGCTCAAGGAGATGACGGAGACGCCGTCGCCGCTGACCGAGCGCATGGTGCTGTTCTGGCACGGGCATTTCACGTCGGACCTGAAGAAGACCAAGGCGCCGCGGCTCCTGCTGCGGCAGCAGGGGCTGCTGCGCCGCGAGGCGACCGGCAGCTTTGCGCGCCTGCTGCACGCCATCGTCAAGGACCCGGCGATGCTGGTCTATCTCGACGGCGTCGAGAATCGGCGCGACGCGCCGAACGAGAACCTGGCGCGCGAGCTGCTGGAGCTGTTCACGCTCGGCGAAGGCCAATACGGCGAGCGGGACATCAAGGAGGCGGCCCGCGCGCTGACCGGTTGGCACCTTGATCGCGCTGCGCTGCTGCGCGGCGGCGACGCCGCGTTCGAGCCCCGCCGGCACGATGACGGCGAGAAGACGGTGCTCGGTCGGCGCGGCCGCTTCGACGCGGCGGGCCTAGTCGACCTCCTGCTGGCGCAGCCGCGCACCGCCGAGCACGTCGTCGAGAAGCTCTGGCGCGAGTTCGTCTCGCCCGCGCCTGACAAGGCGATCGTCGCGCGCGTCGCCGGCCGGTTCCGCGCGAGCGGCTACGAGATCCGCGCGGCGCTGGAAGGCCTCCTGCTGAGCGATGCCTTCTGGGCGTCGGCCAATCGCGGCACGCTGATCAAGTCGCCCGCCGTCCTGCTTGCCGGCACCGTGCGCCAGCTCGGCATGGCGCTGCCGGACGGCCGCCTGGTGGCGCGCGCCTCCCAGCGCCTCGGCCAGGACCTGTTCGACCCGCCGAACGTCAAAGGGTGGCCGGGCGGCGAGACCTGGATCACGTCGGACACGCTGCTCTTCCGCCATCAGGTCCTGACGCGGCTCATGAAGGGCGCGGAGATGGCGGCAGGCCCGCGCCCCGTCGCCGCGCAGATGATGGCGATGCGCGAGGGAGCGCCGGTCATGGACTTGCAGCGCTGGTTCGACAGCCTGCCGCCGGAGCTGCGCACGCCCGAGGGGCTGGCGCGCCTGCTCCTGCCGCTGCCGCCGGTGGCGCCGCCGCCTTCGCGCCTCACGCCCCTGGCGGCGCTCAGCGCGCTGCTGCTCGACCCGACTTATCAGCTCATGTGACCGGGAGGATCCCAATGCGCCGCCGTGCCTTCCTGACGTCGGTCTCCGCCCTGCCCCTCGCCGCCTCGTCCCTTGCTGCCTTGCCTCTGGGATTGACTCTGGGCCTGCCCGTCGCTGCCGCGGCCGCGGGCCGCGACCAGCGCATCCTCGTCCTGGTGGAGCTGGCCGGCGGCAATGACGGGCTCAACACCGTCGTGCCCTATGCCGACCCGGCCTATGGCGCCGCGCGCCCGCGCCTTGCCCTGCCGCGCGGCCAGGTGCTGCAGCTCGACGAGCGGCTCGGGCTCCACCCGGCGCTGGCGCCGCTGATGGACGCCTGGAAAGCGCGCGACCTCGCCGTCGCGCTCGGCCTTGGCTATCCCCGGCCGAACCGCTCGCATTTCCGGTCGATCGAGATCTGGGAGAGCGCCTGGGCCCAGGACGAGAGCGTGACGGAAGGCTGGCTCAGCCGGATCCATGGCGCGCGCGGCGGCGCCGCGCCCATGGCGTTGGCGATCGGCGGCGATGCCGGCCCGCTCGAGGGGCCGGGACTGGCCGCGATCGTGCTGCAGGATCCCGAGCAGTTCCTGAAGCAGGCCGAGCGGATGGCAGCGGCGCAGGCGCAAGCACCCAATCCGGCGCTGGCGCATCTGTTGCGGACCCAGGCCGAGACGATCAGCGCCGCGCGCACCCTCGATCGCCAGATCGCGGCGGCGCCGGCCCTCGCGGGCCGCTTCCCGGACGGCCCCTTCGGCAAGCACTTGGAGACCGCCGCCAAGCTGATCGTTGCCGGCGCGGCGCCGGTGGCGATCAAGCTGACGCATGGCGGCTTCGACACGCATCGCGACCAGGGCGAGACCCATCGCCGCCTGCTCGGCCAGCTTGCCGAGGGGCTCGCCGCCTTCCGGGCCAGCCTCATCCGCGCCGGCGCCTGGGACCGCGTGCTCGTCATGACCTATGCAGAGTTCGGCCGGCGCGTGCGCGAGAACGGCAGCGCCGGTACCGATCACGGTACGGCTGCGCCGCACTTCGTCCTGGGCGGCCGGGTCAAAGGCGGCCTCGTCGGCAGCC
>JAEULF010000192.1 GCA_016793965.1 Alphaproteobacteria bacterium
TTGACTGGCGGAATTCCGCCGTGACCCACTCTCATCTATTCGTGGAAATGACAGCGCAGATCGGGGTCAATCTACAGAGCCGATCTACGGTCAGTAGCGGGTCGCCACGTCGATCAGCCATTGCGGTGACGCTTCCACCAGAATCGCCTGTGGACGCGCGTCCAATCCGGTGCTGGGCCGCGTGACGAGCGGAGCATTCTCGCTCAGCGGTCTCACGGGCAGTTGACAGAGCTGCGACGGACCGCTGGCCGCTTTCGGCCGAGCGCCGGCCGCTGCCATGGGCGATCAGCGCCGCTCGCTCGTTCTCCTCGTCGTGGCGAAGGACGGAGCGCATCGCCCGCACGCAGCGGGCGGGCGGGGCCTGATCTCCGACACCGTTGGAGTTGCGCTAGAGCGAGGGGGCTAGAACAGCGCGGGAGGCCGTGATCGGCCGACCAGCGCGGTGCCGCTCGCTCGTTCAACCGAGCGGAAGGCCCCGAACGCTCGGCTCAGCGCCGTCAGTGCGAGAACAGCACGGGGATCGGCGAGGCCAGGATCAGGTGTCGGGTGACGCCGCCGAAGATGAGCTGACGCAGCCGGCTCTGGGTGTAAGCACCCTTCACGATCAGGTCCGCGCCCCAGGCGACTGCCTCATCGGCCAGCGCCTGCCCGGCGGCCTTCGTGCCAGGGAGATGGTGCCGCGCGGTGACCGGCAGGCCGTGGCGACGCAGCGCCTCTGCGAGCTCAGTGCCGCTCGGTCCCTCGACCATGGCACCCTCGACGCTGATCACCTCGATTGCCTCGGCGCGGCGCAGGAAGGGCATCGACAGCGCCGTCGTCCGCGCGCTCTCGGTCGAAGCGTTCCAGGCGATCACGATCCGCTTGCCGATGTTGCCGCGCTGTCCCTGCGGCGACACCAGCACGGGCCGTCCGGACTCGAAGAGCGCATCCTCGAAGGCGCTTTCCGGCATCTTCGGCAGCGCGCCTGGTTGGGGCACCACGATCAGGTCCGCCGTCCGTCCGGACATCCCGATGGCGAAAGGCACCGAGGTCGGCTGCTCGCGCCACGCGGAGTTGGCGCCGATCCCGGCGGCCATCATGCGGTCGCGGAACGCTGCCTGCAGCGCCTCGCTGCGCCTCTTCTCGTCCTCGTCGTCGGAGGGCGGGAGCACGAAGGGCGCGCCGATCCCGACCTCTGCCCAGGCGACGCTGCTGGCCCGGAACGAGGGGGGGCCGAGCCCCGTCACATGGGAAGAGAAGATCCGGCCGAGGTCGGCGGCGACGTCGAACGCGGTGACGTCGTCGGCGCTCCACGCGAAGGTGAGGATGGTCTTCATGGCTCCCCCCGTTGCCTATCCATGTGCCGGGACGCAATCCCGTCGGACATCCGATGCGCCGCGCGGCGAGCGGCTGGCAGAGCGGATCCTCGCCGACGGCGGCACGGGCCCGGCTGGCATCCCGCACCTCCCCCGCCGCCATGATGTCTTACGCTTGAGCCTCAAGCCAGCAGTTTGCCGCACGCGATATTGCCGCCTCGGGCAGCCTACCTTGGTGCATACTGCGGTCAGAGGAGAACATCCGCACCATGCTCGAGACGGCGCTGCTCGCCTTCACCACCTTCGTCGCGACGATCGGGCCGATCGAGGCCGCATTCTTCTTCGCGACCTTGTCGCATGGCCGCATCAGGCCCGAGCGGCGCCGGATCGCGGGCAAGGCCGCGATCATCGCGACCATCATCCTGCTGCTCTTCGCCGTGCTCGGCGAGCCGATCCTGAAGTTCCTCGGGGTCAGCCTGCCTGCGCTGCGCGCCGCCGGCGGCGTCCTGCTCCTGCTGATCGCCATCGACATGGTGTTCGTGCGGCAGTCGGGCGGCACCTCTCCGACCGACTCCGAGCAGGCCGAGGCGCAGGCGAAGCAGGATATCGCGGTCTTCCCCTTGGCGACGCCGATCATCGCCGGTCCGGGCGCGATGAGCAGCGCCGTTCTCCTCGCGGCGAACACGGAAGGCGACTGGGCCCGGCACGCGGTCGTCGTCGCCGTCCTGCTTGCCGTGATGCTGGGAACATGGCTGCTGCTGCTCGCGGCGTCGCGCATGCAGGAGCTGGTCGGGTTGACGGCCCGCTTGGTGATCGACCGCGTCCTCGGCATCCTCTTGGCGGCCCTCGCCATGCAGTTCCTGCTGGACGGCATCGCCCAAAGCGAGGTGTTCCGCTAGCGGGATTGCTGCCGCGGGCCGAGGATCCAACCGAACGTCGCGGCTCCTGCAAGCGCTCCCGCGACCTGCGCGGCCGCGAACGGCGGCACATGGGCGGGGTCGATGCCGGAGAAGCTGTCGGTCAGCGCACGCGCGATCGTGACCGCCGGGTTGGCGAAGCTCGTCGATGCGGTGAACCAGTAGCCGGCCGTGATGTAGAGGCCGACCGCCCAGGGCAGGGCATCGGGCCTGGCGCGGGCCGCCGTCAGGATCGTGCCGATCAAGCCGAAGGCCGCGACGGCCTCGGCGAGCCACTGGCTGACGCCCCAGCGCGCCTTGACGCCGAGCTGCAGCAGCGGCAAGTCGAACATCGCATGGGCGAGGACGGTGCCGGCGATGCCGCCGGCGACCTGCGCCGCAACATAGGGTGCGGCATCTCCCCAAGGGAACTCCCGGCGCTGCGCCATCACGAGCGTCACGGCCGGATTGAAATGGGCGCCCGACACGGGGCCGAGACCGAGAACGAGGACGACGAGGATGGCACCCGTCGCGATCGTGTTGCCGAGCAGCGCGAGAGCGTCGTTGCCGCCGCTGAGGCGCTCCCCCATGATCCCGGAGCCGACGACGGTCGCCACCAGCAGCGCCGTGCCGACCGCCTCTGCAGCGAACCGCCTCATGCTGTCTTGGGGAGCGAGCGACCGATCTCGTCCAGGCGCTTCTGCAGACCGAGCTTGTCGAGCGACGTCATCGGCAGGTTGACGAAGATCGTGATCCGATTGCTCAGGCCCTTGTACGCCTCGGCGAATGCCAGGCGCTTCTCGGCCTCGTTGCCCTGCGCCGCCGACGGGTCGGGAACGCCCCAATGCGCGGTCATCGGCTGGCCGGGCCAGACCGGACAGACCTCGTCGCGAGCAGAGTCGCAGACGGTGAACACGAAGTCCATCTGCGGCGCGCCCGGGCGCGCGAACTCGTCCCAGCTCTTGGAGCGGAGGTCATCGACGGGGTGGTTCATCTTGCGCAGGAGGTCGATCGTATGCGGGTTGATCTCGCCGCGCGGCATGCTGCCAGCGCTGAAGCCGCGGAATCGGCCCTTTCCCTCGCGGTTGATGATCGCCTCTGCGATCACGCTGCGCGCGGAATTGTGCGTGCACAGGAACAGGACATTGAAGACCTTCTCGTTCATGGCTCACCTCGTCTCTCTGATGCCCTCCGGCTCCGCGTGGGCTTGGGTCGAAGGCTCGTCTTACCGCCCCCGCGCGTCACTATCGTGTCGCGCCGCGGGCTCGCCGGACGGGCGCTGCCGGCCAGGACGCGCCGGCTCGCTGACAGGCGGTCGACCAGCTCCGTGCAGACCTCGGGCCGGCCTGCGCAGCAATCCTCCGTGAGGAACACCAGCATCGCGCTCATCCGGCGGTAGGCGGCTGCGTAGAAGATCTGCCGGCTCGCGCGCCGCGCGACGACAAGACCGGCGACCTCGAGCTCCTTCAGGTGAAAGGAGAGCGTCGCTGGCGGCACGCCGAGGCGCTGCGCGATATCCCCCGCAGCGACGCCGTCCGGGCCGGCTGCGACAAGCATGCGGAAGACCTCCAGCCGGGTCGGCTGCGCGAGGGCGGACAGGCAATCGAGTGCAGCCTTCATTTTCATCGTTCCAGCATCGTCGGGCGGCAGAGGCCCCGCAAATGAAGGTTTGATGACGGAGCGACGGAAATGCTTCGAGTTCCCTCGAACGATGCGCCATGCTCCTGCATGCCCAGGCGCGCAGTGCGCGCCCCCGGCAGACAGGCAGCAAGGCGACCGCATGCGCCCGGGACCTCTTGTCGCGGCCCTCTGCACGGCCGAGATTCTCACGATGCTCGGAGCGTCGAGCTTTGCGGCGCTGTTGCCGCCGTTCACCGCGCTCTGGTCGCTCTCGGCGGCGGAGGCCGGTTGGATCAGCGGGATCTTCTACGTCGGCTATACGCTCGCCGTGCCGGTCCTCGTCACGTCCACTGACAGCAAGGATCCGCGCTCGATCTACCTCGCCTGCGCCGCGCTCACGGCGGCTAGCGCCTTCCTCTTCGCCTGGTTCGCGGACGGCTTCTGGTCGGCCATGGCTTTCCGCCTGCTTGCCGGCGTCGGCCTGGCGGGCACCTACATGCCAGGCCTGCGAATCTTGACGGACCAGATCTCCGGCCCGAGCCAGTCGCGCGCCGTCGCGTTCTATACCTCGAGCTTCGGCTTGGGCACCGCGCTCTCGTTCCTCTTCACCGAGCGGTCGACGGCGCTGCTGTCCTGGCAGTGGTCATTCGCGATCGCCGGAGTCGCCGCCGCGGTCGCCTGCGCGATCGCCCTGCTGAAGGTCCCGGCTCGGCGGCTGGCTGCCGCTGCCGCTCGCCGCAACCTGCGCGCCGATCTGGCGCTCGTGCTGCGCGACCGCACTGCGCTGCGCTTCAGCATTGCCTATGCCGTGCACAACTGGGAGCTTTTCGGCTACCGCTCGTGGCTGGTCGCCTATCTCGCCTTCGCCGCCGCCGCGACGGGCCGCGATGCTTCGCTTCCGCCGACCGCAGTAGCGGCTGTCGCGACGCTGCTCGGCATGGCAGCGAGCATTGTCGGGAACGAGATCGCCGCGCGGACCAATCGTCCGCGCACGGTCGTCGCCTTCATGCTGCTGTCGGCTGTGACTTGCTTGGGCTTCGGCATGGCGTCCGGCCTGCCGCCCGCTCTCCTGGCCGCGATCGCGCTCCTGCATGCGACCCTGATCGCGGCGGATTCCGCGGCCATGACGGCGGGGCTGGTGGCGTGCGCGCCGGCGGAGCGGCGCGGCATGACGATGGCCATGTACTCCTGCGTCGGCTTCCTCGGGGCCTTCCTGGGGCCGACCGTGTTCGGCACGGCGCTCGGTCTTGCAGGTCCGGCCGTGGCCGGAGGCTGGATCGCGGCCTTTGCCTCGATCTCGATCGTGCTGGTCGTCGGCGCGGCTGCCTTCGTCGCGCTCGGCCTGAGGTCCGAGACGGCCCGCCGCTCCGACGGCGCCTAGGTTCCTGACGAATCGATCTTGACCACGATCGGTGCGGCAGGATCCGCGGCCCATTCGACCATGGAGCCGTCGTAGAGCCGCGCGCGCGGGTTGCCGAGGATCTCGGACAGGACGAACCAGCCGATCGAGCCGAGCTGACCGGTGTTGCAGAAAGCGATGACATCGCCGTCGACCGGGACGCCGGCGGACGCGACGAGCTTCCGCAAGGCCGCGGCGCTGCGGAACTTGCCGCCGTTGTCCTGGGTCAGCCAGCTGTCCGGCAGGTTCACCGCGCCGGGCAACGTGCCGCGGCGCGCGACCTTTGCCGTCTTGTTGACGCCCAAGTACTGGTCGCTCGGACGGATGTCGGCCAGCGGCGCGCGGGCTCCGATCGCATGCTGGACGTCCGCTCTCGACGCGACGAGCCGTGGGAGCGGCGTGACCTTGAACAGCTGCGCCTGGCGCTTGCGCTCGCCAGCCTCGACCGGGCTCATGGGGTCCGCGGACCATGCCGCCATCCCGCCGTCAAGGACCGATACCTTGGCATGGCTTGCCATCCGGAACGACCAGTACACGCGGGTCGCCGACGACATGTCGGCGGCGCTGGTGCCGGCAGCGACCACGACGACATGGTCGTCGTTCCCGATGCCGAGCCCCCCGATCAACGCGCCGAGAGCCGACGGTCCGGGCAGCATGTCCGGCGTCCCCGTGGCACCGGTCACGCGCCAGCCGTCCCGGGCATAGGACGAGTGTATCGCGCCGGGCACATGGGCGCGCTCGTAGTCCTTCCTGTCCGCGCGAATGTCGAGCGCGACGACGCCCGGCGCCTCCAGATTGGCCGCGAGCCAGGAAGCATCGACAAGAGGCCCCTGTGCCGCCGCGCCGCGCACGAGCGCAAACGCCGCGACGAGTATCAATGCAAACCGCGCTGTCATGATCCGCTCCTGAGCACTGCTTTTCATGATCCATCGCGGCTGCGCGGCACGCGTTGACGTGGGTCAAGCGGCCCGGCGCCTGTCGGCTTGTTCCCCGCGGCTCGCCTCCGTTACGGTGCGGCGACCCGCTCCAACGATCGCCAGAGGATGTCATGGCCGCAGCCGGCAAAGCAGACCTGCTCATCAAGAACGCGCGCCTGATCGACGGCAGCGGCGGCCCATCGGTCAAGGGCGACCTAGGGGTGAGAGGAGACCGCATCCTGGCGGTCGGACCGGGGCTGCAGCTCGAGGCTGCCCAGACGATCGACGCGCGCGGCAAGGCGCTCTCGCCCGGCTTCATCGACGTGCACACCCATGACGATCGCGCCGTGCTCGTCGACCCGCTGATGAAGTGCAAGACCAGCCAGGGATGCACCACGGTGGTGACGGGCAATTGCGGCGTCAGCTTGGCGCCGCTTGCGATCGATCGCCGGCCGCCCGCGCCGATGGACCTGATCTGCGCCGAGCCCTCTGGTTTCTACGAGCGCTTTGCCGACTACATGATGGCTCTGGACGCGGAGCCGCCAGCGGTCAACGTGCTCGCCCAGGTCGGGCATGGGACGCTGCGGCTCGGCGCGATGCGAAGCCTCGAGCGGACCGCGAGCGCCGACGAGATCAAGGTCATGCGGGGCAGGCTCGAGGAGTCGCTCGACGCCGGAGCCGTCGGGATGTCGACCGGGCTGTTCTATCCCCCTGCCGCCGCCGCGACCACCGACGAGGTCATCGCCATCGGCCAGGCGCTGATGAAGACTGCCGCAATGCACTCCACGCACATGCGCGACGAGGGCGAGAAGGTGCTCGATTCGCTGCAGGAGACCTTCACGATCGGCCGCGGCATGCGCGCCCCGGTCGTCGTCTCGCACCACAAGTGCTCCGGGGCCGCGGCGCATGGACGCTCGGTCGACACATTGGCGCTGATCGACGCCGCGCGCGCGACGCAGCCCGTCGGCCTCGACGCCTATCCCTACGTTGCAGGCTCGACGATGCTCAACTCGCCGCGCATGCTGCAGTCGTCCAAGATCATCGTCACCTGGTCCCAGACCCGACCGAATTTCGCCGGGCGCGATCTCGACGAGGTGGCGAAGGAGATGGGCACCGATCGCGCCGGCGCCGTCGAGCGATTGGTCCCGGCCGGCGGCATCTTCTTCATGATGGACGAGAAGGACGTGCAGCGGATCCTGAAGTACGAGCACACGATGGTGGGCTCGGACGGGCTGCCGCACGACCTGCACCCGCATCCCCGGTTGTGGGGCACGTTTCCCCGCGTCCTCGGTCACTACGTGCGCGACATCGGCCTGTTCACCTTGGAGGAGGCCGTGCGCAAGATGACCGGCCTGCCTGCCGCGCAGTTCGGGCTGACCGACCGCGGCCGGCTGCGGGCCGGGGCCTATGCGGATCTCGTGTTGTTCGACCCTGAAACCGTCGCCGACCTGGCGACCTTCGAGAAGCCGACCACGCCCTCGGCCGGCATCGAGCGGGTCTACGTCAACGGCCGCGCCGTCTGGCAGGACGGTCGCGCCACGGGAACGCGATCCGGGCGCGCCCTGCGGCGACAGCAGCTCGGCACCTTCGGCGCGCCGATGCGCTAGGCGACGAGAGAGAGTCCTGAGGCGAGGAGCAGCACGAGCACGATGCGGCGGAACAGCGCATCGTTCACTCGCGCATAGAGTGCCAGCCCGACCAGAGTGCCGGCGACGACGGCGGGCAGCACGAGCAGGAAGAGGCGCGGATCGATGGCGCCGAGGAAGCCGGCGCCGCCGAGCCAGGCCAGGCCGTACAGCTGCATCACGAAGATGTAGGGCTGGTAGATCGCGCGCTGCTCCTCCTTCCCTTGCACGCTCATGGTCACCCAGAGCGTCGGCACGGCGCCCGACAGGCCCGCAAGGCCGCCCATGACGCCGCCGACCGCGCCGATCCCGGCATCGACGGCGGCACTGCGGGGCAGCGGCGCGGCGCGGCGCCCGGCCAGGAGCGCGTAGCTTGCATACGCGACGAGGAAGGCGCCGACGGCGAGCCGGAACGGGCCGGGCGGGACATGGGAGAGGAGGAGCGCGCCGAGCGGGACGCCGACCAGGCCGCCGGCGAGCATCGGCGTCGCGCCGCGCCAGGACATCGCGCCGCGCAGCCGCAGCATGCCGATCACTTGCGCCGTGGCCGAGCACGCCAGGACCAGCGGGGTCGCGGCTGCGGGCTCAAGGACGTGCAAGTAGATGCCCGACACGATCAGAGCGAAGGCGAACCCTGCGAGACCGGACGCGATCGCGGCGACGAACGTCCCGGCAAGCAGAAGCAAGTCGACGATGTCCAATGGGTTTCACCGGCTCCCGGGTGTTGACGTCCCGCGCATCTTGGCGTCCAGTGCCGTCGCGTGATGCGACACGTGTCGCGCATCAGGAGCGCGGCGACCGCATGAGTGATTCCGGAGCGGCGGGAAAGCAAGCCCAGTTCCCGTGGCCGATGCTCGCATCCCTGGCATCCGTGGCCCGCAAGGCGTGGCCCGGATTCCTGCTGTGCGCCGCGCTCGGCGTGGCGGCCCAGCTCGTCGGCGACCATGTCGGCGGCCCGCCGATCCTCTGGGCGCTCGGTCTCGGGATCGTGCTGCACCGCCTGTCAGGCGTTGCCGTGATGGCCCCCGGCTTCGAGTTCGT
Source organism: Alphaproteobacteria bacterium (assembly GCA_016793965.1). Classification (GTDB taxonomy): domain Bacteria; phylum Pseudomonadota; class Alphaproteobacteria; order JAEULF01; family JAEULF01; genus JAEULF01. Next base: position 8,794 of record JAEULF010000192.1, read on the forward strand.
CGTGCGCCAGGTGCTCAGGCTCGGCGTCGGCCTGCTCGGCATCCGCATCACGTTCGGCCACGTGGCTGAGCTCGGCGCGCCGATGGCGCTGGCGCTCGTGGCTCTCGTGGCGCTCACGGTCGCGCTTGGCCTCGCCGCGACGCGCGCCATGCGCCTTCCCGTCGCGCTGGGGCTGCTGACCGCGGGCGCCACGGCGATCTGCGGCGCTTCGGCGGCGATCGCCATCGCGGCTGCGCTGCCGGCCTATGCGGAGCGCGATCGCGACATGACGCTCGCGGTCGTGGGAACGGCGGCGCTCTCGACGGTTGCCATGGTCGCCTACCCGCCGCTCGCGGCGTGGCTCGGCCTCGACCCGCTCTCGACCGGGGTCTTCCTCGGCGGCTCGATCCACGACGTCGCTCAGGTCGTGGGCGCCGGCTACTCGGTGTCGCCGCAGGTCGGCGACACGGCGACCATCGTGAAGCTCTGGCGCGTGGCGCTGCTCTTCCCGGTCGTGGTCGGCGTGGCGCTCTGGGCCTCGCGCAGCACCGAGACGGCGGCGGGCGCCAGGCGCCCTCCGGTGCTGCCGTGGTTCCTCGTCCTGTTCAGCCTGCTCGTGGTCGTCAACAGCATCGGCCTCGTGCCCGCGACGGTGCGCCTGGGCATCGAAGGCCTGTCGCGCTGGTTGATCCTGTTCGCGATGGTCGCGCTCGGGTTCAAGACGTCGCTCGTGCAGATGGCGCGCATGGGCGCTCGTCCGGCGATGCTGCTGGTCTTCGAGACCGTGGTCGTTGCCGGCCTGGCCCTGGCGGCGATCAAGCTCGTCTACTGAGCATCCTCGGCCGGCAATCCGGGCAGCGCGCGCGCGATGCTCGCGAGCGCGCGGCGCAGCCAGGCATGGGCAGGCGCCTGCTCGTGCCGCAGGTGGTAGACGCAGGACAGCCGCGCCGCCTCGGTCGTGACGGGCAGCGTCCGCACCACCAGGTCGAAGGCGCCAGCCACCAGTCGCGCAGCGCGCTCGGGCATGGTGCAGATCAGGTCGCCTGACCGGAGCATCGGCCCGGCGGCGAGCAGGCTGGCGGACGTCGCCAGGACGCGCCGCTCCCGGCCGAGCCTGGCGAGGGCGCGATCCACGGCGCCCGACCGGCTGCCGGTGGGCGATACCAGCAGGTGCGGGGAGGCGATGAACCGCTCGAGGGTCACTTCCTCGGAGGCGAGCGGGTGCTGCGCGGCCATGACGACGACGAGGTGCTCGCGCATCAGGTGCACGCGCGTCATGTGCGGCGGAGGCTCGGGCAGGACGGCGGCGGCGAGATGGAGCGTGCCGGCGTCGAGCATCGCGAAGGCCGATCCGCGGTCGACGTGGCGGACGGCGATCGCCACGCCCGGCGCCTCGACGCGGGTCCGGCGCAGGAGCTCCGGCGCCAGGACGATCTCGGCGTAGTCGGACATGCCGACGACGAAGCTCTCCGTCGCACGCGCCGGGTCGAAGGGCGCCCGCAGCGCCAGCGCCTGGCGCACGCCGTCGAGCGCGCGCCGGAACGGCTCGTCGAGGGTGGCCGCGAGCAGCGTCGGTTCCATGCCGCCCGGCGTGCGCACGAACAGCTCGTCGTCGAGCAGCGCGCGCAGCCGGGCGAGCGCGTTGCTCACCGCCGATTGCGACAGGCCGAGCCGCTCGCCGGCGCGCGTCACGCTGCGCTCACGGTACAGCGCCTCGAAGACGCGCAGGAGGTTGAGATCGAAGCGCTCGAGGTCCATGCGCGGCCCATATCACAGCGCGTGATGGCGCGCATCTCGCGCGCGGATTTGGCAAGCGCGTCGGCCGAGCCTATGTCTGGTGCATGGAAGCGGAGGTCGCCATGGGCACGAGCCCGACGCCAGCCTTGTTCGTCAGTCACGGCGCGCCCAGCCTGGTGATCGAGGACGTGCCGGCGCGGTCGTTTCTCGCCCGGCTCGGGCCGAGCCTCGGGCCCCTCAAGGCGATCCTCGCGGTCTCCGCGCATTGGGAGACCGAGTCGCCGACGGCGAGCGCGGCGCAGCTGCCCGCGACGATCCACGATTTCGGCGGCTTTCCGGCCGAGCTCTACGCCATGCGCTATCCCGCGCCCGGCGCGCCTTGGCTGGCCGATCGCGTCGCGGCCCTGCTCGAGGACGCGGGCCTGCGCGCCTATGTCGATCCGGAGCGCGGCCTCGACCACGGCGCCTGGGTGCCGTTGAAGCTCATGCTGCCGGAGGCCGCGGTCCCGGTGACGCAGCTTTCGATACAGCCGCAGCTCGGGCCGGCGCATGCCCACCGGGTCGGCCAAGCGCTGCGGCCGCTGCGCGACGAGGGCGTCCTCGTGCTTGCCTCGGGATCGGCGACGCACGACCTGCGAGCGGTGTTCGGCCACAGCCTGGCAGCAGCCACGCCGGACTGGGTGTCGAGATTCGCGGACTGGGTGGCGGACGCTGTCGAGGGCGGCCGCACGGACGCGTTGCTGCGCTACCGCGACTTGGCGCCGAACGCGCGGCGCAACCATCCGACGGAAGAGCACCTCCTGCCGCTGTTCACGGCGCTCGGTGCAGGAACGCCTGGAGTCCCGGGCAAGCGCATCCACGCCAGCACCACCTACGGCGCGCTGGCGATGGACGCCTATGCGTTCGCGTAAGTGAGGCCGGTCAGGTCGATGGCCGGCTTCCGCCCGGCTATCATGTCCGCGACGATGCGCGCGGAACCGAAGGACATGGTCCAGCCCATGTGCCCCTGGCCGGTGTTGAGCCAGAGGTTCCTGTACCTGGCGGGGCCGAGGATCGGCGTCCCCTCCGGCGTCATCGGTCGCAGCCCCGCCCAGTAGCTCGGCCGGGCGAAATCGGCGCCATCGGGGAACAGGCCCTGCGCCGTCTTCAGCATGTGCGCGAAATCGCCCGGCTTGTGGTCGGTGCCGTAGCCGGAGATCTCCGCCGTCGCGGTCAGGCGCAGACGGTCGCCGAGGCGCGACCAGGCGACCAGGTTCTGCTCATCGACGCCGGACAGTCGTGGCGCCCGGTTGCGGCCATCGACCGGCACGGTCACGGCGTAGCCCTTGACCGGGTAGATCGGCAGCGAGATCCCGATCGAGCGCGCATGGATCGGCGCGTAGCTCCCGGTGGCAAGCACGTAAGCGTCGGCCGTCATGGCACCCTTGCTCGTGACGACCCTCTCCACGCGATCGCCGCTGGCCTCGATCCGCTCGATCGCCGTGCTCCAGTGGAAGGTGACGCCGCGCTTCTCGGTGCAGTGCTGCGCAAGCTTGTTGGCGAAGAGGTGGCAGTCGCCGCTCTCGTCGCGCGGCGAGTAGATGACGCCGGCGAGCTGGCTCTTCACGGATTCCAGCGCCGGCTCGATCCGCGCCGCCTCGTCGACGGTCTTGGGCTGCAGCACGACGCCGTTATCAGTCAGGATCTTCGTCGCCTTGACGCCGGCCTCGTACAGCGCCGGGTCACGGTAGAGGTAGACGGCGCCGCCGGTGACGCGATGGTAGTCGATCGGCGTCTCGTCGAGCAGGAACTGTAGGGATTCCTGCGAGTAGGCGCACAGCCGCACCTTGTTGCGCGCGTTCGCCGCCGCCTTCTCCGCCGTGCACTGCGCGAGGAACTTCAGGCACCACATCCACATATACGGGTCGAGCGAGGGCTTGAGCTTGAGAGAGGTGTCGCCTCGGAACAGCGACCTCCAGAGGATCTTCGGCGCGCGCGGCGAGGACCAGGGATAGGCATGGCCCGGCGCGATCATGCCGGCGTTGGAGAAGCTCGTCTCGTTGGCGGCGAGCGCCTGGCGGTCGATGACATGCACCTCGTGGCCGTCGCGCGCGAGGAAATGCGCGGCCGTCACGCCGACGATGCCGCTGCCGAGGACGAGGATCTTCACGAGTGGTCTCCGGAGGAGGTTGGCGGGAGTCGCCCAGCGATCAAACGGCAGACGGGCGCGGCGGGCAAGCCGGCGGACGCGGTGCAGCATTGCGTCCCGGCGACGGCGCAGCGGGCGGGATTCCGCCCGTGCGCTGCGCCGTACGGCGCCGGCGAACGCCTACTTCGCCGGCCGCTTGGCGTCCTCGTTGCTGCGGTTGTAGCGCGGGATCGGGCCGCGCAGCTCGGCCCAGACGGCGTCGAGCTGCGCGCGCTCGTCGGCGGTCAGCGGCTTCGCCCCGCAGGCCTTGAAATTGTCCGCGAAATGCTCGATGCGCGTGCCGCCGATCAGCGCCACCTGCACCTGCGGCGTGTCGAGCACGAAGCGCAGGGCGAGCTCGACGACGGTGCGCCCGCCCGCCCGGGCGATCGCCGAGACCGCGGCCGCCGCCTTGCGCGTCGCCTCGTTCCAGTAGCGGCTGATGTACTGCTGGTTGGTGGCGAGCCGCGAGCCTGAGGCGGCGGCGCTGCCGTGCTTGTCGGTCAAGAGCCCGCCTGCCAGCGGGTTGTAGGCGCAGATGCCGAGGTCGTAGCGGCGCGCCATGGGGAGGAACTCCTGGTCGAGGCCGCGCGCCACCGGATTGTACATGACCTGCTGCAGCAGCGGCTGCGCCCAGCTGTTGGCGCGCGCGACATGGATCGCCTCGACGACCTGCCAGGCCGCGTAGTTCGAGAGGCCGAGATAGCGCACCTTGCCCGCGCGCACGAGGCCGTCCACGCATTGCAGCGTCACCTCGATCGGCGTGTCGTCGTCCGGCATGTGCAGGAACAGGATGTCGAGATAGTCGGTCTGCAGCCGGCGCAGCGACGCCTCGACCTCGCGCACGACGATCTTCGGCGAAAGGCCCGCCGTGGCGAAGTCGCCGCCGACCGCCTGGCGCACCTTGCTGATCAGCGTGATCCGGTCGCGCCCGCCTGCCTTCTTCAGCCAAGTGCCGACGATCTCCTCGGACCTGCCGGCGTTGTAGACGTTGGCGGTGTCGAGCATGTCGACGCCGACGCTGCGCGCGAGGTCCATCGCGGCGTGCGACGCCTTCTCGTCCATGCGGTCGCCGAAGGTCATGGTGCCGACGGCGGCGCGGCTGACCCAGAGGCCGGTGGCGCCGAAACGGATCTCCTGCACGGGCGTGTCCCCTTCTCTGGTCTTCGCGGGCGGTGCGAGGCGCGGCGGGTTGTCCCGCGACAGTATTCGGCGCCGCATGGGGCGAGCAATGCGCGCGATCGTTGCCGCCGCCGCCGTCCTCGCGCACCGCCGAACGCAAACGAAAAGGGCCTAGCCGTTCCCAGCTAAGCCCTTGGCGCGGAATGGTGGAGCCGAAGGGAGTCGAACGCTCGACCTCAGCAGTGCGATTGCTGAGGATGCGGATTTTCGGCTGCTTACCCGAGATTGCTTGCGTTGCCTCTCCCCGCAGAATACCTTGCGTTTCGCGGGTTTCCCGAGTGTGACGGTCGCGACCGATTGCTGACGTCACTTTCCCCCGGCTGCTTACCCGGTGCTTACCCGGATCGCGCGTGCTGGGGTCGGGCCCTCCCGAGCGGACGGAGGCGGGCATGGCGAAGCTGACCAAGCGCATGGTGGACGCGACGGCGCCGGCGCCGCGCGACGTGTTCCTCTGGGATGACGAGCTGCGCGGCTTCGGCCTGCGCGTGAAGCCCAGCGGCGTGCGCAGCTACGTCCTGCAATACCGCAACCGCGCCGGCCGCAGCCGGCGGCTGACGCTGGGCAAGCACGGCGTGCTGACGCCCGAGGCGGCGCGCGCCCTGGCCCGAGAGCGGCTAGCCGAGGTCGCGCGCGGCGCCGATCCGGCGCACGACAAGGCGGAAGCGCGCCAGGCCGTCACGCTGCGCGAGCTGGCGGACCTCTATCTGGCCGAGGGGCCGGCGGCGAAGCCGAACAAGCGCGCGTCGAGCTGGGCGCAGGACGCGTCCAACATCCGGCGCCACGTCCTGCCGCTGCTCGGCAGCAAGATGGCCGATGCCCTGACGACGGCCGAGGTCGAGCGCTGGCAGGCGAAGATCGCGGCCGGCAAGACTGCGGCGGACGAAAGGACCGGCCCGCGCGGCCGCGCCATCGTGCGGGGCGGCAAGGGAACGGCGGCGCGGTCGCTGGCCGTGCTGCGCGCCATGCTGGCGTTCGGCGTCGCCCGGTCGCTGCTGTCCGGCAACGCGGCCAGCGGCGTGCGTCCGTTCAAGGGCGAGAAGCGCGAGCGCTTCCTGACGGACCCGGAGGTTGCCGCGCTGGCCGATGCGCTGGCTCAGGCCGAGCGGGACGGCGCCCGGCCGGAAATGGTCGCGGCCGTGCGGCTGCTGCTGCTGACGGGGTGCCGGCGCAACGAGATCCTGGAACTGCGCTGGCAGGACGTCGATTTCGCGCGCAAGTGCCTGCGCCTGCCGCGCAGCAAGACCGGCGCCAAGACCGTGCCGCTCGGCTCGGCCGCGCTGGACGTGCTGGCGCGCCTGCCGCGCGGCGGCGACTACGTGCTGCCCTCCGCGACCGGCAAGGGGCACCTGGTCGGCCTGCCGCGCTTCTGGCGCCGCATCCGCGACGCGGCGACGCTGAGCGACCTGCGCCTGCACGACCTCCGGCACAGCTACGCGAGCTTCGCCGTTGCCGACGGCGCCAGCCTCTACATGGTCGGCAAGGTGCTCGGGCACGCGCAGGCGCGCTCGACGGAGCGTTACGCGCACCTGAGCGACGATCCGCTGCTCAAGGTCGCGGATCGGACCTCGGAGCGCATTGCTGCGGCGATGAAGGGCGGCAAGGGCGGGGCGGAGGTAGTCGAGCTGAAAGGCGTGCGTCTGCGTTAGTGTATGGTTCACGCCGAAGCGCTGCGCACTCCATTGGCGAAGGCCAGCCCTTACGCAACGCTCAAACATATGGATGGCCACCTTGGAGGAGAGAACGAGGAAGGGAGCACAACATGGTAACCCCAATTTCAATCTTCCTGGCGGGTACGCTAGTCGCATTCTCCATCCTGTTTGTCGGCCGCTGGGAGATGGCGCCTCCTCATTTGGGAAATGCAGGGATGGCCTATCGGCTTGACCGCTGGACGGGAGAGATCACCGTGTGCACGGCGGACGATGACGAGGGCAGAGAGTTGGGTTCGCGCAGACGGATGTCGCTGCAACTCCGCTGCGATGGTCCGTAGGATTCAAGATCCCTCCGAGTGCGCCAACGTTAGTGCTTGCACCGCGCGCGGCGACTCGCACCATTCCAGGTTGGCGGGGCTAGGCTAGCTCCCGAACGCGCGGACACCGCACCGCGCTGCCCCGCCGATACCCCTGCGGTCGCGCCATGCGGAGGTGCGGCAATGGATATCGACATGGTGCCCGAGGGCCATGTTGGCGCTCGGAGCGCGGTGCTAGCAGTCTGGCGCCACCTGTTTGGCAATGACGCTCCGGATCGGCCGATCCGGTTCGCACGTCAAGAGGTCCGGGACGGCGTCGTTGTCGAGGTGCCAACGCCGGATGACGCACGCGCCGACCAGGAGCGCGGCGACGCGGAGTACCGTGTCGCAGTCGACTGGCTTCTGGGTGCGCTCCAGCGGCGCGAGGTCGACGCTTGGTTCCGCGATCCGGACCGGAATGAATGGTCGATGGTCCGCGCCACCTACTGGAGCGGCAAGGGCGGCAAGGGCGCAATGGTCGGCCGACTCGATGGGGCCGGCCTCCAACCGCAAGAGT
>JAEULF010000198.1 GCA_016793965.1 Alphaproteobacteria bacterium
CGAGGTCGACCCGCTGGTCGGCGTAAAGGTAGTCCATGACCGAAAGGCCGGCCGCAGGAGCGCCCTGGATGTCCTCGACCAGAGCGACCGGGTCGGCCGCGTTCGCGGGAGCAACCGCCACCAGGGCCCATGCGGCGACGGGGAGGGGGAGCAGTCGTTGCATTGAAACATTCCCCGGCTTCGATCAACTGTCGACGAAGTCTAGCATGAGCGGGCCGCGGGCCCGAGCCGCCGAATCGGGCCGCAGAATCGCGCCGCCGAATCGCGACGCAGTCCAAACCGTGATATTGTAAGCTAGTTGGAGGCTAGGGGCAGCAGAAGGTCTGAGGACGCCGGCATGCAGGATGGCAACCGCGGCATCGAAGACGCGCGCGAGCGACGCGTCCCCCCTGCCGCAGCAGGCGACGCCAGCCGGCGCGAGCCGGTGATCAGCGCCAGCCCCGCTCGGCGCGAGACGGGCGACAGGATTCCTCCGACAGAGCTGCTGCGCCAGCTTGTGGAGGCCACCCCGAAGTCGCAGACCGGGCTGCGCACCCTGTTCGACGCGCTCTACAGGCAGATGCAAGAGCTCGACAGCGAGCGGCGCAGCGCGCAATCCGAGCGCGACCAGTTGCGCGACCAGCTGCAAGCAGCGATCGACCGGCCGGCCGGCAGCGGCCGGAGCTGGGTCGCTTGGGCCTTGCTCGTCGCCGTCATTGCCGGCAGCGGCTACGTGTTTGCCGTCCCTGACCTGGCCGACCAGATGCGCGCGAAGCTGCGCCAGCAGGTGGCCTCGGCCCTCGACCTCGCCACCAGCGAGGAGACGCGCTTGGCCTTGCCGCACGGCGAGAGGCAGCCGGCCGAGGCGAAGCCGGCCCCCGCGCGCGATGTCGGCGCAGCGATACCGCAGGCGGTGCCGACCGCGCCTGCCGCAGCCGCGCCCGGCGCTCCGTCTCCGACAGCGCAGCCTGCCGCCGCCGCATCGCCGCCAGCGCGCCAAGCGCCCCCAGCTCCAGCCGCGGCGTCAGCGGTGCCCGCCCCGTCATCCGCAGCCCCGACATCCGCCGACGCGACGCCGACGGCGGCAGCCCCGCCGCCGCAGCCTGCCCAGAGCGAAGCCGCGCGCGCTGCCATCGAATCCGCGAATGGCCGGGTCGCCGCGCTCGAGACCCAGATCGAGATTTTGACCAAGCGCCTGGCCGAGAGCGAGCGGGCGTCGCAGAGCGCAGAGCTCAAGGACCAGCTTGAGCGGCTTGCTGCCCTGGAACGGCGGTTCCAGGAGCAGCAGCAGTCGCAGCAGCCAGCCCGACAGCCTGCGAGCGAGAAGGGTTCGTCGCCCGCCCCCGCCAAGCAGGCAAAGCCGTTGCCGGGTCCGCCGGCCTTGCCGCAAGCGCGGCAGCCGACCGGACCTGCCGGTTCGCGCGCAACGACAGTCGCGCCGGCAACGCCAGCAGCAACGCCGGAGACGCCGCCGCCGCCGCCGGTCACGGCCTCGACATCGGGATCGCTCGGGACCTTGCCGGTCCGGGCTGCGGATCCCGCGTCGCAGCCTGCTCCCCCGACGTCGCTGCTGCCGCAAGCCCAGAGCGACCAACCGGAAGTCCTCGGCTGGATCAGGGCCAAGGAGGGCGACACGATCCGATCCATCGCGCGCGAGCAAGGCATCGACCTGCTGAAGCTTGCGCGCGCGAACGGCGTCGACCTCCTCGACACGAACCGTCCGCTCAAGGCCGGGGAACGGGTCACGCTGCCGCGCTCGCCCTAGCGGCGATCGGCGAACGCTGACGCATGACGTTCGACGACGATCGCTCCGGCGCAGGCGCCGCTCGACCGATTGCGCGGCCGAGCGTTCCGCAGCGCAGCAACGTCCTCCCGGACTCAAGGCCTGTATCGGTGTGCGCCGCGAAAGGGGCGACCGCTGGGCTTGGTTGAAAGCGAGAGAGCCGAGTCGGTCCGTGACAAGCGGAGATTGAGCGGCTAGGACTCTCGCGCAATAGATAGCGCTGATCGCTCCGCACGGTCGAGCCAACGACCGGCCTCAAGGCGACGGACGCACAAGGGAGGAAAATCGATGATGTCCATGCGCACCATCCTAGCAGGAGCGGCAGCGGCGCTCTGCGTCGCTCCCCTTTCAACGTCCCATGCCGCTTGGGAGCCGAGCCGCCCGGTGGAGATCATCGTGCCCGCGGGCCCCGGCGGCGGCGCTGACCAAATGGCTCGCGTCATCCAAGGAATCGTCACGCAGCACAAGCTGATGAAGCAGTCGGTCGTGGTGGTCAACAAGGCAGGCGGCGCCGGAGGCGAGGGCTTCCTCGACATGAAGGCGTCGCCGGGCAACCCGCACAAGCTGGCGATCACGCTGTCGAACCTGTTCACGACGCCGCTCGCGACCGGCATCCCGTTCAACTGGAACGAGCTCACGCCGCTTGCCATGCTGGCCCTCGACGAGTTCGTGCTCTGGGTCAATGCCGAGAAGCCGTACAAGACCGTGAAGGAGTACATCGCCGCCGTGAAGGCAGCGCCTGCCGGCCAGTTCAAGATGGGCGGCACAGGCTCGAAGCAGGAAGACCAGATCATCACCGTCGCGGTCGAGAAGGCTGCCGGCGTCAAGTTCGCTTACATCCCGTACAAGGGCGGCGGCGAGGTCGCGGTCCAGCTGGTCGGCAACCACGTCGACTCGACCGTCAACAACCCGATCGAGGCCGTTGCGCATTGGCGTGCGGGCAAGCTCCGTCCCCTCTGCGTGTTCGACGGCAAGCAGCTCGTCTACGGCGACAAGGTCGCCGGCGATCTCGGCTGGAGCAGCATCCCGACCTGCAAGTCGCAGGGCCTGGACATGGAGTACCTGATGCTGCGCGGCTTCTTCATGGCGCCGAAGGTCACCGCGGAGCAGGTCGCGTTCTACGTGGACCTGTTCAAGAAGGTGCGCGAGACGCCGGAGTGGAAGAAGCTGATGAGCGACGGCGCGTTCAACCAGACCTTCATGGTCGGCGCCGAGTACGCCAAATGGGTGGCGACGGAAGAGAAGCGGCACGAGGCCCTGATGAAGGAAGCGGGCTTCATCGCTCCGAAGCAGTAGGCCTGCCCTGCGCCGCCGGCGGGCGCGACCCGCCGGCGGCGGCAGCTTCTCGAGGTCTCGGATGTCCGAATCGTCGCACGGTGACGGCTATGGGCCGCGTCACCGCCAGGTGGAGATCGGCGTCGCCGCGGCGACGGCCGTCTTCGGCGCCGTCGTCATGGCGGGCAGCCTGCAGGTCGGTATCACCTGGGCCGTCGAAGGGCCGCGCGCCGGGTTCTTCCCTTTCTACGTCGGGCTGCTGATCCTGGCCGCGAGCGGCGTCAACGCGATGCGGGCGATGCGCACGATCGCGCCTGGCAAGCTGTTCGCCAGCTGGAAGCAGCTGCGCTCCGTCGCGTCAGTGGTCGTTCCGACGGCAGTCTACGTGCTCCTCCTGCCGCATGCCGGCATCTACCTCTCGTCGGCGCTGCTGATCGCCGTCTTCATGATCTGGCTCGGGCGCTATGCCTGGCGGATGACGCTCGCGGTCTCGGTCGGCATGCCGTTCGTGACGTACTTCCTTTTCGAGAGATGGTTCCTGATCCCCCTGCCGAAGGGTCCGATCGAGAACATGCTCGGGCTCTGACGCCAGCCGGTCGCGAAGGCGAAAGGCCGGCGCGATCGCATCGACAAGAAGCGCCCGGCGACGGGCGTCGCCGTTGAACGGCAAGGGAAGCGGAGAGATGGAAGAGATTTCCAACCTGATGCATGGTTTCGGCGTCGTGATCCAGCCGTTCAACCTGCTGGTCATGGTCATCGGCATCGTGCTCGGCGTTCTGATCGGCGTTCTGCCCGGCCTCGGCGGCGCCAACGGCGTCGCGATCCTGCTGCCGCTCACCTTCAGCATGCCGCCGACCTCGGCCATCATCATGCTGTCCTGCATCTACTGGGGCGCGCTCTTCGGCGGCGCCATCACCTCCATCCTCTTCAACATCCCGGGCGAGCCGTGGTCGGTGGCCACCACGTTCGACGGCCATCCGATGGCCCAGCAGGGACGGGCCGGCGAGGCGCTGACGGCCGCGTTCACCTCGTCCTTCGTCGGCGCGCTCTTCGCCGTCATCGTCATCACCCTCGTGGCACCGCTGGTGGCCAAGTTCGCTCTGCAGTTCGGCCCAGCGGAGAAGTTCTCGGTCTTCTTCCTCGCCTTCTGCAGCTTCGTCGGCATGGGCAAGGAGCCGCCCTTCAAGACCCTGGTGGCGATGATGATGGGCTTCGCCCTCGCCGCCGTCGGCCTCGACACCGTCACAGGGCAGCTGCGGCTGACTTTCGGGTTCACGGAGCTGCTCGGCGGCTTCGACTTCCTGATCGCCGTCATCGGCCTGTTCGGGATCGGCGAGATCCTGCTCACCATGGAGGAGGGCCTCAGCTTCAAGGGCCGCGCCGCCGGCATCAACGGCAAGGTGGTGCTGCAAACCTGGATGGAGCTGCCGCGCTATTGGGCGACCTCGCTGCGCTCGTGCCTCATCGGCTGCTGGATGGGGATCACGCCGGCCGGAGCCACGCCGGCATCGTTCATGAGCTACGGCATCGCCAAGCGCCTGTCCCCGAAGGGAAGGAAGTTCGGCACCGGAAAGATCGAGGGCGTCATCGCCCCCGAAACTGCGGCGCATGCCGCCGGAACGTCGGCCCTGCTGCCGATGCTGTCGCTCGGCGTGCCCGGCTCGCCGACGGCTGCGGTGCTGCTCGGCGGTCTCTTGATCTGGGGCCTCCAGCCGGGACCGCTGCTCTTCGTCGAGCAGACGGAGTTCGTCTGGGGCCTCATCGCCAGCATGTACGTGGGCAACGTCGTCGGCCTCATCGTCGTCCTGACCATGGTGCCGTTCTTCGCCGCGATCCTGCGCATCCCCTTCAGCATCATCGCGCCGATCATTCTCGTCGTCTGCGCGATCGGCGCCTACACGGTGCACAACTCCGCTTTCGACGTCGTGCTCATGCTGGTGTTCGGCGTGATCGGGTACGTCATGAAGAAATGCAACTATCCCATGGCGCCGATGGTCCTCGCCATCGTGCTCGGGGACAAGGCGGAGGAAGCGTTCCGCCAGTCGCTGTTGGGTTCCGGCGGCAGCCTCGGCATCTTCTGGTCGAACGGCCTGGTCGGCTCGATCATGACCATCGGCCTCGTGGCGCTGCTCTGGCCGCTCATCGAGCGCATCTGGGGCGGGATGCGCGCACGCGCCGCAAGCTGACCTGCCAGGGCCCCAGGCGCGTTCCCGTCGGAGCAGTCTCGCGGCCGTTGCTGCGTCGCAGCATCGAAATGCGCAAGACTCAGACGGGCTCCGATTGTGCCCCTCTGGCATCCATAATATTGTATTCCAGCAATGCCCCAGGATCGCACCCTGCGTCGCGCGCCCGCGCCGGCCGAGTCCCCGGCAGCGGAAGCGATTCGAAGGCTTGCGATAGCACCCATCGACGCGTCACCTAGCTTCAAGGACAAGGCCTACGCCGCCTTGAAGACCGTCATCGCCTCCATGGACATCTACGAGAGCCGTTCCGAGATCCGGGTCGACGAGCGGCAGCTCGCCGAGGATTTCGGAATCAGCCGAACGCCCGTGCGCGAGGCGATGGCGCAGCTCGAGCGCGAGGGATTCGTTCGCTCGGTGCCGCGGCGCGGCGTCTACATCGTGCGCAAGACCAAGCGCCAGGCGATCGAGATGATCGAAGCCTGGGCGGCACTCGAGAGCATGGCCGCGCGCCTGATCACCGAGCATGCCGCCGACGACGAGATCTCGACCCTTCGCCGCATGTTCGCGACGTTCGAGGACGGGCAGATCCGCGCCCATCTCGACGAGTACTCCGAGGTCAACATCGGGTTCCACCAGGCGATCATCCGCATGAGCGGCAACGCCGTGCTGCTCTCCTTGGCCGAGAACCTGTTCACCCACATGCGCATGATCCGCCGCAAGACGATCGGCGAGAAGGACCGCGCCGACCGCTCGATTCGCGACCACATGGAGATCATCGAGGCGCTAGAGGCGCGCGACACCGAGCGCGCCGCGGCTTTGGTGCGCGACCACGCGCTCGGGCTTGCCGAGCACGTCGAGAAGAACGCCGACTACCTGGACTGACGCGCCGCGCGCCGGCGACGAGTCGAGAACGATAAGGGGGGGATTGGTCAATGGCAGAGGCTGCAGCGAAAGAGAAGTCGCTGGCGGGCTCCGGGACGGAAGCGGAGCAGACGGACGGCTTCAACCTCATCATCGACGCGCTCAAGCTCAACGGCCTCACGACGATCTACGGCGTGCCGGGCATCCCGATCACCGACTTCGGCCGCATCGCGCAGGCCTCAGGCATCCGCGTGATCTCCTTCCGCCACGAGCAGAACGCCGGGAACGCCGCCTCGATCGCCGGCTTCCTGACCAAGAAGCCGGGCATCTGCCTGACCGTGTCGGCGCCGGGCTTCCTCAACGGGCTCACGGCGCTTGCCCATGCCACGACCAACTGCTTCCCGATGATCCTGATCTCGGGCTCGTCCGAGCGCGAGATCGTCGACCTTCAGCAGGGCGACTACGAGGAGATGGACCAGCTCGCCATTGCCAAGCCGCTCTGCAAGGCGGCGTTCCGCGTGCTGCACGCCGCCGACATCGGCATCGGTATCGCGCGCGCGATCCGCGCCGCGGTCTCCGGCCGCCCCGGCGGCGTGTATCTCGACCTGCCCGCGAAGCTCTTCGGCCAGGTGATGGACGCCGAGGAAGGGCGCAAGTCGCTCGTGAAGGTGATCGACGCGGCCCCTGCCCAGATCCCGGGCCCTGACGCGGTGAAGCGCGCCCTCGACGTGCTCAAGGGCGCCAAGCGACCGCTGATCATCCTCGGGAAAGGCGCAGCATACGCGCAGGCCGACGACGCCGTTCGCGCCTTCGTCGAGAAGAGCGGCGCACCGTTCTTGCCGATGAGCATGGGCAAGGGCTTGCTGCCCGACACGCACCCGCAATGCGCCGGCGCCGCGCGGTCGACGGTTCTGAAGGACAGCGACGTCGTGGTGCTTGTCGGCGCGCGCCTCAACTGGCTCCTCTCGCACGGCAAGGGCAAGACCTGGGGCGAGCCGCACTCCAAGAGGTTCATCCAGATCGACATAGAGCCGAAGGAGATGGACTCGAACGTCGAGATCGCCGCGCCTGTCGTGGGCGACATCGGCTCCTGCGTCTCCGCCCTGCTCCAGGGCATGGGCGCGGCATGGCCGAAGCCGCCGGCCGACTGGACCGGCGCGGTCAGCGCGAAGCGCGAGGAGAACGTCGCCAAGATGGCGCCGCGCCTGATGAACAACAACTCGCCGATGGACTATCACGGCGCGCTCGGCGTCCTGCGCACGGTCATCAAGGAGCGGCCCGACGCGATCCTGGTCAACGAAGGCGCCAACACGCTGGACCTCGCGCGCGGCATCATCGACATGTACCAGCCGCGCAAGCGCATCGACGTCGGCACGTGGGGCGTGATGGGCATCGGCATGGGCTATGCGGTCGCGGCGGCGATCGAGACGGGCAAGAGGGTGCTCGCGGTCGAGGGCGACTCGGCCTTCGGGTTCTCCGGCATGGAGGTCGAGACGATCTGCCGCTACAAGCTCCCCGTGTGCGTCGTCGTCTTCAACAACGACGGCATCTATCGCGGCACAGACGTCAATCCAGCCGGCCCGGACCCGGCGACGACTGTCTTCGTCAAGGGCGCGCGCTACGACAAGATGATGGAGGCCTTCGGCGGGGTCGGCGTCAACGCGACGAGCCCGGACGAGCTCAAGCGCGCCGTCAACGCCGCGATGGACAGCGGCAAGCCGACGCTGATCAACGCCGTGATCGACCCGGCAGCGGGAAGCGAGAGCGGCCGCATCGGCAACCTCAATCCGCAGAGCAAGCTCCGCAAGAAGTAAGGCGTCGCAGGGCCCCGAACCCCGGCAGCGGGACCGCGCCCACGAGAACAGGGAGACAGAAGCATGGCCAAGAAGCAGAAGAAGGCGGCGAAGCCCGCCAAGAAGGCTTCCAAGAAAG
>JAEULF010000271.1 GCA_016793965.1 Alphaproteobacteria bacterium
TTCGGGAAGTAGGTGGTCTTGCTCTCGGCCATCAGGTTGATCTTGACGCCGATGCGCGCCAGCATCGCCGCCACCGCCTGGCAGATGTCGCCGTCGTTGACGTAGCGGTCGTTCGGGCAGTTCATGCCGAGCTCGAAGCCGCTCGCGTAGCCGGCGTCGGCCAGCAGCTTCTTGGCGGCGTCCACGTCGTGCTTCATGCGGACGTTGAGCTTCTCGTCGAAGCCCTTGATGCCCGGCGCGATCATCAGGGCGGTCGGAGTGGCCGCGCCGCGCATGACCCTGGCCTTGATCGCCTCGACGTCGATCGCCTGGTAAAGCGCCTGGCGGACGCGCTTGTCCTTCAGCGGGTTCTTTCCCTTGACGCTCGAGGAGAGGAGCTCGTCGCGCTTCTGGTCCATGCCCAGGAAGATCGTGCGCAGCTCCGGGCCTTGGAGCACGGTGTAGCCGCTCGTCCCCTTGATGCGCTCGACGTCCTGCAGCGGCGCCGGCTCCATCATGTCGATCTCGCCGGAGAGCAGCGCGGCGACGCGGGTCGCGGCGTTGGCGATCGGCGTGAACACGGCCTCAGTGACGTTCGACTCCATCTTGCCGCCCCACCAGGCGGCGTTCGGCACGAACACCGTGCGGACGCCGGCCTCGCGGCTCTTGAGCGAGAACGGTCCGGTGCCGTTGGCCAGCCGGGTCGCGGCGTTCTCCAGGCCCTTGCGCACGTCCACAGGCGCGGTGGCGTTGTTCTTCTCGCACCACTCCTTGTCCATGATGTACCAGAGCGAGATGACGTCCGGCAGGATCGGGAACGGCGCCGTGGTCACCAGGTCGACCGTGTGGCTGTCGACCTTCTTCACCTCCTTGATCGCGCCGACGTAGCTCTTGACGTCGGAGCCCTCCGCCTTGGCGCGGCCATAGGAGAAGATCACGTCGTCGGCGTCGAAAGCGGAGCCGTCGTGGAACTTCACGTTGCGGCGCAGGGACATGCGCCAGACGGTCGGCTCGACCTGCTTCCATTCCGTCGCGAGGCCCGGGACCAGCTCCAGGTTCTTGCCGCGCGCGACCAGCGGCTCGTAGACGTTGCCCATGATCGAGAGCAGCAGGCTCTCGTTGAGCATGTAGGGGTCCATAGACAGGGAATCGCCCTGATTGGCGAACCTGAAGGTCTTGGCCTCGGCCAAGGAGCCCAGGCTCGCCGTCCCTAGGGCGACCGACAGTCCGACCGCCAGCGACCAGGCGGTACGGCGGAACGTGAAGGTTGTCATCGAGCTCTCCCGCTTCCCGAACATGTTGCCCACAATCACCGCGCGCGTGACGGACATGTCCGCGCACTTGTTGCGGGTTTCGTATCAGGCTGTGCTGGGGTCGGGCAAGACCGAGCGGCCAAGCCCCGCCGGGAAGCGGCGATCCGGCTACCAGCCGTCCGCCGCGCGGGGGCCGATCCCGCCCTCGGCGCATGCTGCCGCCCGCAGCCGGCCGATCGTGCCGTCGGCGCGCAAGGATTCGATCGCGCGGTTCAGCCTCTCGACCAGTCCCGGCATGTGCCCTTTGGCGACCGCCATGTGGCAGGGCAGGCGAGCGAGCGGCCGCTCCATGATCGCGAAGCGCTCCGCCGGCAGGCCTGCGAGGGCGGCGGTGCGCCAGACCGCGGCAGGGCAGGGGTTGAACAGGGCGGCGTCGATGTCGCGGCGCGCCAGCAAGCGCAGGCGCTGGACTGGATCGTTGTCGGTGCGCGCGTCCAGCCATGGCAAAGCGGCCTCGAAAGGAGCGCCGTAGCCCGCGCCCTGCTGCACGGCCAGCCGCCGGCCCCTCAAGTCCTGCACGCCCCGGATCTGGAACTCAGCGCCGCGGCGGGTCACCACCAGCACGTCGTCCTCGTAGAGCGGGAGGGTGAAGTCGAAACTCCCGGCGCGCGCCGGCGTCCAATAGAGGTGCGCCAGGACGGCGCGCCCCTCGCGCGCGATCCGGACCGCCCGCTCCCAGGGGTAGAGCGACACGCTCGGCGAGAAGCCGGCCTTCCTTGCTGCTTCCGCCGCGACCTCGACGGCGAAGCCGGCCGGCATGCCGCCGACCAGTTCGGACTTCACGGGGACGGACGTGCTGCCGACGATCGCCAGCGTCTCGGCGCTCGAAGGACGGGCACATCCGCCGGCCAGTGCCGCGGCGACGAGGAGGGCGAGCAGGCGCATCGATGGTCTCCGACCGACGGGCGCGCCATGCGGTCCGGTTGCGGTCCGCGCGGCCGTGCAGCGCGGACGAGTGCGCTTGGTTCCGCGCCCGTGCCATTCACGGTCCGGTGAGGGCAGCGGGCGCCGCCGGCGGTCGGGGCCGGAATCTCGATGCGCTCAAGGAGGATGCGGCGGCCATGACGCGCAGCTATGGTTTCGATGGCGGCGCGCGGGGCCGCGCTGCCGCGCCGCCCCGGCAGTTCCCGAAGCGGCGCGCGCGTGCGAGTGTCGTCGCCCCGGCAACCAGGCAGGCGCGCGATGGCACAGCTCAGCTTGACGATCGAGTCCCTGCGCGGCGAGCCGCAGGCTGTCGCGGCCGCCATCGGCAACCTGGTGATCGCCGGCTGGACGGCGCGCGACGCCGCGGCGATGGAAGCGCACATCAAGGAGCTCGAGGCGCTCGGCGTGGCGCGGCCCAAGCGCACGCCCATCTTCTATCGCGTCGCCGCGGCGCTCCTGACCACGGACGACCGCCTCCAGGTGATCGGCGGGGATTCCAGCGGCGAGGTCGAGTTCGTCCTGCTGTCGTTGCCGCAGGGGTTGTTCGTGGGCGTCGGCTCGGACCATACGGATCGCAAGGCCGAGGCGGTCGGCGTGACGCTGTCGAAGCAGATGTGCGCCAAGGCGATCGGTCCGCGAGTCTGGCCTTTCGCCGAAGTGGCGCCGCATTGGGATCGGCTGCATCTGCGGTCCTGGTGCGCCGACGGCGGCGCCAGGCGCCCTTACCAGGACGGCCCCGTGACGCGCATGCGCGACCCGCGCGAGCTCATGGACCTCTACCTCGGCAAGGGACGGACGTTGCCGGTCGGATGGGGCATGTACTGCGGGACGCTGCCGGCGCATGGGCCGATCGGCGGCGCTGCGCGATTCGAGGTCGAGCTGTCCGACCCGGTGCTCGGCCGCGCCCTGTCGCACGCCTACGCGATCGAGTGCCTGCCGATCGAAGGCTGAGCGCCAGGATCCGGGGTCCGGCCGCCGCCGGGCGAAAGCGGTGCCGCAGGGCGTGCTCGGGGCGGGCGCCCGATCGGTGCCGGGACCGCGCTCCGCGGCGGCTGGGGGCGTATGGGTGGCATCAAGCCGCAGCCGTCCGACATTGCGAAATGATCTCTGTCAATGCCCGAGCCATGCCGGCGGAAATAGTCTGCGCCGAGAGTGAGGAATGCCAGGAGCAGACCCGTGTCGACAGACCTGACCGCCGGACCGGCCGCACGAACGGCGCCCCTTCCCGGACTTGCCCTGCTGGCCAGCGAGCGAGTCCCGCGCTACACGAGCTACCCGACGGCGCCGCACTTCCATGCCGGGATCGGGCCGGCAGACTATGTCGATTGGCTTGCCGATCTGGACCCGACCCAGCCCGTCTCGCTCTACCTGCACGTCCCGTTCTGCGAGCACTTGTGCTGGTACTGCGGCTGCAATGCTCAGGTGCTGCGCCGCCCGGAGGCGCTGTCGGCTTTCGCCGATCGGCTGATCCGCGAGCTGTGGATGGTCGCCGACGCGGCTCCCGGCCGGCTCAAGGTCACGCATCTGCACTGGGGCGGCGGCACGCCGACGCAGCTGCCGCCGGCGGTGCTCGAGCGGGTGATGCAGGCGATCGCGGACCGGTACGCGCTCGACGAGGACGCCGAGGTCGCGGTCGAGATCGATCCGCGGGTCATGACGCCGGCGATGGCGTCCACGCTTGGCCGCTGCGGCTTCAACCGCGCCAGCCTTGGAGTCCAGGACTTCACGCCGCACGTGCAGGCCGCGATCGGCCGCGTGCAGAGCTACGACGTCGTGGCCCGCACGGTCGACCTGCTGCGCGACGCCGGCGTGGGGCAGCTGAATTTCGACCTGATGTACGGGCTGCCGCAGCAGACGGAAGGCGACTGCGTCACCACGGTCGAGCGCTGCCTGAGGCTGTATCCCGACCGCTTCGCGATGTTCGGCTATGCGCACGTCCCCTGGATGCGCAAGCAGCAGGGCCTCATCGACGCGAGCACGCTGCCGGACGGCGACGCCCGCATGCGCCAGTTCGAGTCCGCCGCTGCCCGCCTTCAGGCGGAGGGATTCCAGCGCGTCGGCCTCGACCATTTCGCCCTGCCCGACGATCCGCTGGCGGAGGCTGCGCGGGCAGGGCGTCTGCACCGCAACTTCCAGGGCTACACGACGGATCCGGCCGAGGTGCTGCTGGCCGTCGGGCCATCGGCGATCGGCCAGCTGCCGCAAGGTTTCGTGCAGAACAAGACCGGCCCGCGCGACTGGTCGGCGGACATCGACGCGGGCAGGCTGGCGACCAAGGGCGGCATCGCGATCTCGGCCGACGACCGCCAGCGCGCCGGCATCATCAAGCGCCTGATGTGCGACTTTGCCGTCGACCTCGAGGCGGCTTGCGGCGGCGACGGGCCGGCGGTTCGCCGGTTCGCGCCGGAGCTTGCTCGTCTGCGAGAGCTGGCGGCGCAGGGCATCGTCGAGCTGGACGGCGGGACGGTCACGGTTCGGCCTTGGGCGCGCCTCTACGTCCGCAGCGTCGCCGCCGTCTTCGACGCCTATCTGGGGAAAGGGCCGGCGCGCCACTCGCGCTCGGTCTGACGCCGCGTCAAGGGCAGGGGATGGCCAGGACCTGCGGCGTCGTCGCCTGCACGCGGCGGCAGACCGCGTTTCCCGCGCTGTCCGCGTAGCGCACGGCGTCGGCTGCGATCCAGGACAGGGGCTGGGCCTTCTCCGGCGGCTGGGGGGACAGGTCGCGCAG
Source organism: Alphaproteobacteria bacterium (assembly GCA_016793965.1). GTDB lineage: Bacteria > Pseudomonadota > Alphaproteobacteria > JAEULF01 > JAEULF01 > JAEULF01. The sequence goes on from JAEULF010000271.1 coordinate 4,945, forward strand.
GTCGAAGCCGGCGTCGCTGATGACGACGAGGCCGTCATACACGTCCGGATTCGCCGATGTCATCGGGCAAGGCGCATGTGCGCCGGAGAACTCGAACCGCCCGGCCAAGATGCGTCCGTCCTCGGCCATGCCAGCCTCGCCCGCGGCAAACACGAGGGTGTCGCCCGAGCGCAGGTGATAGACGTAGGACCAGCTCGGTTGGTCGCCGGACCGGCAATCCGCGCGGGCGACGGTCGCATCGATGTGGGTCAGGCGGCAGTCCTCGACCGCCTGCGCCTCCCATGACGGGCTGTCGGCGATCCGGCAAGTCGCGCCGGCGGGACCGTGCAGGACCAGCGTTCCCCCGTCCCGCGCCGCCCGCTCGGGATGACGAGCGATCAGCGCGAGGTCGGCGAACAGCGCGTCGTCGATGCGGTCGAGGTCCCGGGTCGCGTCGAGGCGCCGCTGGCGGCCGGTCGCGGGGTCGATCGCGACCAGGTGCGCCGGTCCGCCGGCGATGGGCTCGCACCGGACGATGCGGAACGACCAGCGGCCGAAGCTCCCGAGCGGCACCGCGCGATAGCCGGCGACATCGTCTCCGCTTTCGCGCGGCATGCAGGCGAAGCCGCTGAGCGTCTGCTGAGCGCTCGTGGGAGTCGCGGCGATCTTGGGCCCCGCTGCAGGAGGAGGCCGAGCGGAGGAGGCTGCGTCGGGCCTCTGAGGTGGCGTCGAGGTTGCGCGCCCCGCCGCGTCTGCCTGCGCCTCCGGCTTTGCCTCGCGCAGCCCGGCGGCAGGCGACGCCATGATCACCAGCGCGCTCGCCAGGGCGGCCCAAAGCGCCAGCGATTCGGAGTAGGCACGGGTCATGCCGTGCAGGATCGCATTCCCTGGCAAGACACGCCAGACGGGATGCGGGCGCAGGCCCCGGATAGACCGAGCGCGGCGGCCTTCGCCGACCAGCCGGCTAGCGTCGGTCGATCGCGAAAACGCGCAGCGGCGCCGCGCGCCCGCGCAGGTTATGCTCGCCCAAGTCGCGCGGCGCCAGGCGGGGATGCGGCGGCAGCGCGGCCATCGCGTCGGCGGAGGCGAGATAGCGGATGCCGAGCGCGCGCGTCAGCCCTTCGAGCCGCGAGGTCGCGTTCATGACGTCGCCGTGGAACACGATGTCGCGCTTCGCGTCGCCGATCTCGCCGGCGACCACGTCGCCGAAATGGAGAGCCGCGCGCAGCGCAGGCACGGCGCCGAAGCTGCGCTCGAAGCGCGCGGCGCGCGCGGCGAGGGCGTCCTCGACGGCGAAGAAGCAGAGGGCGGCGCGGGCGTCGCGCGCCCCCGCTGCCGCGGTCCAGGTCACGACCATCTGGTCGCCGACATACTGGTAGATGTCGCCGCCATGCTCCACGACAGGCTCCGACGCCGCCGTGAACACGGCGTTGAGGAAGCGGTGGAAAGCGACGGGACCGAGCCGCTCGGCGAGCTCGGTCGAGCCGACGACGTCGACGAACAGGAAGAAGCGGCGCTCGATCCGCGGCCGGTGGTAGCGGGCGAACAGCAGGTTTCCGACATGGCGCGCGCCGACCACGCGGCCGATCTGCAGCGCCAGCACGAACAGCGCCGTCACCACCGCGGAGAACAGCAGGCCGATCCACTGCGTCAGGCCGAACGGCACGTCGCGCACCGGACGGTCGAGCAGCACCGAGACCAGGCCCTGCCCGATCTGGGCCACCTCGACCGCGAGGATGACCGTGCCGTAGAAAGCGAACTTGGCCAGGAGCAACACGGGCAGCGACGCGCCGGCCAGCCGGCGGCCGGGGCGCGTGCGCATCCAAACGATCTCGAAGCCTCCGAGCGCGCCGGCGATGACGCCGCCGTGCACGACGCCGACCAGCGCCCCGATCCCCAGCCCGATCCACGGCCCGCCGCGCACGTCCTGCGCCAGCCCGACCATGGCGCCGTAAACGATGCCGACGCCGACGCCGGCAAGCGCGACAATCAGCCAAAGGCGCAAGCGGCGGCGGCGGGTTTCGGTCAGCATGGGGCGGCCTGACATGTCATGCCGGTCCGATTCGTTCGCCATCATCGTGAATTCGCCGCTCTCGCGGGGAAGACGCCCTAAGGATCCCAATCCCATCATCCCCGCAAGAGCGGGGATCCACTCGGCGGCCAGCTCAGCAGGTGCCGGCGCCTTCCTCACACGTCCAATTCTCCATCGCGAAGCGGGCGCTCTCCTGGATGTAGGCGAAGCGGCGCTCGGGCTTGCGGCCCATCAAATCCGCGACCAGTCGCTCGGTCTGGTCGAAGGCGCCGGGCTCGTCGAAGCCGGGCGGCAGCGCCACCTTGATCAGCGAGCGCTTCCTCGGGTCCATCGTCGTCTCCTTGGGCTGGGACGGCGTCATCTCGCCCTGCCGAGAGCGCGCAGCGCGCCGTCGCCGCTGACGGCGAAAGGCGCCCAGAGCATCGGGTGCGCATGATGCGGCCGGATGCGGTCGTCGGCGACGGCGAGGGATGCCCGGCGCACGGCCTCGGCTAGGGGCAGGTCGGCGGGAGCGAGGCGCGCCAACGCCGCGACGAAGTCGGTGACCACCTCGGAGATGACGGGCCAGCGCGCGCCGAGCACGGCGCCGGCCCCGGCGTCGAGGAAGGCGCCGGTCATGCTGCCCGCGGCGATTCGGCTCCCGGTGTTACAGGCGAGGAGCAGCACCCAGGCGGCGCGCAGCTTCAATGCCCTGACCTCGGAGGCGAGAAGGAGCCCGTCGTCCTCGTCGGTCCGGCCCGGCGGCAGGGTGAGCAGCAGTGCCGGCTCGGTGAGGCCGTCGAACTCGCCCGGCACCAGCCCGTGGGTGGCGAAGGCGAGCGTCCGGTAGCGCCCGAGATCGAGGCGCCTCAGCGCCCTCTCCGTCGCCGCTTCGCGCAACAGGATCGCGCCTGGGCCAGCGCCATAGGCGGCGGCCAGCGCCACCGCCTGGTCTGAGGTGAGCGGCACGCGGGCGAGACGGCGCAAGCTTGCCCAGCCGCGATCGGCCGTCTGGCGGGCGTCAGGAGTGCCTGGAGGCGACGGCTCTAGCGCGTCGTCCTCGTCCGCCATCTTCCAAGCCAGCGGCGCTGCAGCCGCTGGGGCGTCGGGCGGCACCGGCAAGGGGTCCGCAAAGGCGAGGAGCGGCTCGGGCGGCGGCGGCCGGTCGGCCGATCCCGCCTGCCGCCGGCGCTCGATCCAGCCGCCAGAGGCGACATTCGAGAGCGCTACGGCTTGACCGAACCAGCGCGCGCGCCGGTATGCGGCGAACGGGTCGCGATCGTTGCCTCCTCCCGCCGCCGGCATGTCAAGGACCAGGGCAGCGAAGGGAACTGCAGCGAGCGGGCCTTCGGCGGCGACGATCACGTGCCGCGCGGACGGGCACTCGACGAGCGCTGCGCCTATGCGCAACGCGTCGGCCAGGCGGGCGGCCTCAGCCATGTCATAGGCGGGCATCCGGTCGATGGTCCCGACATCGCTCGGGTCGAGCTGGCTGCTCAAGACGGCAGCCGACGCCGCAAGCGACGGGAGGTCGGCGGCTAGAGCGTGGACTGTCGTCCTGCCTGCGCAATCGGCAGCGAGTTCGACGCCGCTCGTCGTGATGCGGTAGTCAAGGAAAAGCTCGTTCGCGCCGAGCCACTGCTGCGTCGGCGCAGGGCTGGCGCAGCCAGCCGCCGCAGCCGCCAGGGCCGCCGTCGCAAGCCAGGCGAGCGCGGCAAGCACGCTGTCGAGCGCCCGCAAGCGCGCGCCCGGCGGACCGTCAGCCAGCGCGCTCATCGCGCCGAATGGAGGCGGACGCAAGAAAGGCCCCCGCGGCGCAAGCCGTCTGCCTCACACGTCCAGGTTCTCGACCGCGAAGCGGGCGTTCTCCTGGATGTAGGCGAAACGGCGCTCGGGCTTGCGGCCCATCAGGTCCTCGACGAGCCGCTCGGTCTGGTCGAAGGCGCCGGGCTCGTCGAAGCCGGGCGGCAGGGCGACCTTGATGAGCGAGCGCTTCTTCGGGTCCATCGTCGTCTCCTTGAGCTGGGACGGCGTCATCTCGCCCAGGCCCTTGAAGCGGGAGATCTCGACGTTGGACTTGCCCTTGAACTCGCTGGCCAGCAGCGCGTCCTTGTGCGCGTCGTCGCGCGCGTAGACCGACTTGGCGCCATGGCTCAGGCGGAAGAGCGG
>JAEULF010000221.1 GCA_016793965.1 Alphaproteobacteria bacterium
GAAGGCGAGCACGATGGTCTCGACGCCGATGCCTGGCTGCACGGAGATCTTGGGCGCGTTGAGCGCGCCGCCGAGCGCGCCGAGCACCGCGCCGGCGACGAAGGTCGCCAGGAACATCCGGCGCACGTTGACGCCCATCGCGGCGCTGATCTCGCGGTCGTGGATCACGGCCTGCAGCAGCTTGCCGAGCCGCGTGCGGTTGAGCGCGAGCCACAGCGCGAGGCCCGTGACGACCGCCACGACGACGAGGAGCAGGTCGTAGTTGGCGACGTTGATGGCGCCGACCTTCGTCGTGCCGAGCAAGGTCAGCGGCTGCGACGCCGGGTAGGGGTCGGCCCCCCAGGTGAGCAGCACCGCGCTCTCCAGGATCAGGAACACGGCATAGGTCGCGAGCGCGCAGACCACCTCGTCGCGGCCGTAGATGAAGCGCAGCACGCCGCGCTCGAGCAGGATACCCAGGGGGATGCCGGCGACCAGCGCGGCGGCGATCAGCACGAGGTAGCCGCCGATCGGCGGATTGTCGGACGCGAAGTAGACGCCGATCAGCGAAGCCGCCGTGTACGCGCCGATGGCATAGAAGCTGCCATGCGCGACGTTGAGGATCTTCATGACGCCGAACACGAGCGTCAGCCCGAGAGCGACGATGAAGAGCCAGGCGGCGTAGATGATGCCGTCGGACAGGATGGCGATGAGGAGGGTCATGGGGATCCAGGATCGACGCGGGTGCGGCGGCCGGCCCCCGCCCTCCCGTCGCTGACGCGATGGGCCCCGTCCTCCCTCGCCTGCGATGGGAGAGGGAAAGCTCCACTCTCCCTGCGCCGCAGGGGGAGGGCGGGGCCCGCGCGGCGCGCGGGAGGGAGAGGGCCGCCGACGCTCAGTTGCAGACCGCGCCCTTCATGCCGGCCTTGATCCACTCGACGCTGTCGACGCCCTCGGGCGCGTTGACGCAGCTGGCCGGGTAGCGGATCACGTCGACGATCGACGGCGTGCCGGTCGACTTGTCGAACTTGTAGGTGCCGTAGGCGGTCTCGGTGACGGCCTGGTGGCCCTTGCCGATCTTCAGCGCGATCTTGGTGCCGAAGCCGTCATACTCCAGGTACTCGAACGACTTCGCGACCTGCTCCGGCGTCGGCTTCTTGCCCGCCGCCGCTGCGGCCTTGTCGGCCGCGACCTTCAGCCCGAGGATGGCATTGGCCATGTGGTAGCTGGGATAGGTCGGCGGCGTGCCGTAGCGGTCCGAGAAGGCCTTCTGCAGCCAGTCGTTCAGCGGCGAGGCGTTGGCGAAGACGCCGTAGGGGCCGCGGGCGCCGATCACCATGCCGTCCGGCATCTTGGCGCCCATGCGGAACATCGCCGTCTCGCCGGTCGACAGCACGAGCTTGGTCTTGTTGTGCAGGTCGCGCGCGGCGCCTTGCTGGATGAAGGCCTCGAGGTCGCCGCCCCACAGGCTGGTGTGCACGGCGTCGGAGTTGCTCAAGAACAGCGCCGAGATCTCCGAGCTGTACTGCCCGGCGAAGAGCTTGGGGAACTGCTCCGTCGTCACCTTCGAGCCCGGCTTCAGGACCTGCATGGCGAGGGTGAAGTCGCGCCAGGAATCCTGGCCCCAGGCGTAGTTCTGGTTGATGCCGCCATAGGACTTCAGGTTCTTGATCTTGTCGGCGACGTAGCGCGCCGCGCCCAGGCTGTCGATGGTCGCCGTCGCGGAGGTGCGGAAGACGTAGGTCTTCGGGCCCTCCTCGAAGATGCGCGGCGTGCCGCAGTCGAAGAAGACGGTGACGCGCTTCAGCTCCTCGGCGACGGGCGCGACGCCCAGGCAGTTGCCGCTGGAGACGTACCCGACCACGGCCTCGGCGCCGCGCCGCTCGATCAGGTTGCGGAACTCCTGCACCACCTGCGTCACCTGGCCGGCCTCGTCGACCAGGATCATTTCGACGGCGGCGCCGCCGATGCCCTTGGCGTTGTGGGGAGCGGGCAGGGCGCCGTTGTTGATCGCCTCGACGACCAGCTCTGCCGCGTTGCGCGCGGGGATGCCGAAAGGCCCGGCGGCCGCACCGGTCAGGAAGGTGACGACGCCGAGCTTCATCGTGTCTTGCGCCGCGGCAGGCGTGGCTGCGCCGAGGGTCGCCGCGGCAAGCGCGGCCGCGGTCCAGGCAAGGGGCTTCTTCATGGGGTCTCTCCCGTTAGGTGTCTGAAGCGGCCCCTCCTTCGCGCGGGAGCCGTCCCTCGGCAGGCAGCAAAGCATGGCTCGTGCCAGATGCATAGCGGGTCCGGCGCGGCACGGCCGTCATAGAGCGAGTTTCATGCCCGCATGGCTGGCGACGAAGCCGAGCCTTTCGTAGAAGCGGTGCGCGTCCGGCCGGGACTTGTCGGTGGTGAGCTGCACGAGGCCGCAGCCCTGCGCCTTGGCGAGCGCGATGGCATGGCGGAACATCGCCTCGCCCAGCCCCTCGCCGCGCTGGGATCGGTCGATGCGCACGCCCTCGATCTGGGCCCGCGCCATGCCGAGGCGAGCAAGGCCGGGAATGAAGGTAAGCTGCAGGCAGCCGACGACGCGCCCGTCGAGCGTCGCGACGATGACGCTGTTGCCGTGCTGGCGCTCGATCGCGGCGAAGGCGTCGATGTACTCGCGCGGCAGCGGGTCGGCATAGCGCTCGCGCTTGGCGCCGAGCTCGTCGTCGGCGAGCAGGCGCACGATCGCCGGCAGGTCGGCCGCGGTGGCGGCCCGGAACTCAACCATTCTTCGCTCCTTCGTCGGGCTTCATCTCGCCGAGCCTCTTGTAGAGATGCGCGCGCGAGATGCCGAGCGCTTCGGCGGCGCGCTTCTTGTTGCCGCCGAGGCGCGCGAGCGCGTCGCGGATCATCGCCAGCTCGACGGCGGCCTGGGCGGCGCGCACGCCGCCGGCTGGCGCTGCCATGGCGGTCGGTTGCGGCGCAGCGCCGCCGGAGCCGCGGCGCGGCGCCGGCTCCAGGTCGGCGAGGCCGATCTCCGCGCCCTCGCAGAAGATGGCCGCGCGCTCGATCGCGTGCAGCAGCTCGCGCACGTTGCCCGGCCAGGGCTGCTCCTTTAGCCACGCCAGCGCCTGGGGCGAGATGCCGCGAACGGGCCTGCCGAAGCGCCGGGCATGGTCCTCGACGAAGCGCTGCACGAGCGCCGGGATGTCCTCCGGCCGCTCGCGCAGCGGGGCGAGGCGCAGCGTCACCGCGCTGATGCGGTAGTAGAGGTCCAGGCGGAAGCTGCCGTCCCGCGCCATCGCGGCCAGGTCGCGGTTGGTCGCCGTCACCAGGCGGAAATCCGATTGCTGCGGCCGCTCGCCGCCGACGCGCTCATAGGTGCCGTCCTGCAGCACGCGCAGCAGCTTCGGCTGCAGCTCCAGCGGCATGTCGCCGATCTCGTCGAGGAACAGCGTGCCGGAGTCCGCTTGCGCGACCTTGCCCTTGCGCCCCTTGCGGTCGGCGCCGGTGAAGGCGCCGGGCTCGTAGCCGAACAGCTCGCTCTCGACCAGGCTGGCAGGCAGAGCAGAGGCGTTCACCAGCACCATCGCCGCTCCGTGCCGCGGCGACAGCTCGTGCAGCGCCTGCGCCGCCAGCTCCTTCCCCGTGCCGCTCTCGCCCAGCAGCAGCACCGGCACGTCGAGCGGCGCCAGCTTCGCGATGTCCTGCTTGAGCTGCCGCGTCGCGTCTGAGGTGCCGACGATGCGGTCGAGACCGGCGGCGCGGCCGCGCAGGCCCGACAGCTCGCGCTTGTAGAAGGCGACCTCGCTGCGCAGCTTGGCAAGCTCGCGCGACAAGGCGTGCAGCTGCTCCGGCTCGCGGAACATAACCTGGCCGATGGCCCCGACGACGCGGCCCTCCGCATGGATCGGAAAGCGGCTGACGACGCGGCGCACGCCGCGCATCTCCTGCACCTGGCCGATCTCCGCCCGGCCGCTGCGCACGACCTCCGGAAGCCGCGTGTTCTCGATCACCGCCGTGGCCGGCCGGCCGATCGCCGCCCCGGGATCGAGGCCGAAGAAGCGCTCGTGCACCGGGCTGACGAAGCGCACGATCGCCTTGTCGTCGACCACGGTCAGCGCCTCGAACGGGCTGGTCAGGAAATGGCGCAGGATCGCGGCGGCGAAATCGACGCTGGCGACGAAGTCGAACAGCACGGAATCGTCCTCGCCCTGGCCGTGCAGCACGACGGCTGTCGCGCCGTCGCCCGGCAGGGCCACCATGACGTGCTTGCGCGCGCCGGCGACGAGCGCCCGCACCCGCTGCTGGGCGGCGGGGGCGCGGCGCAGGCTGGCGATCACCGCATCCGCGATCTCGGCAGCTGCGGCGATGCCGGCGCGGAACTGGGGCATCAGGGCCGCATCGAGGACGAGGCAGCCGGTGACGGAGATTGTCTGCGCTGTGGACGGCATGTATCTGATGAGGACAGCAATCGTGGCTGCTGTCTACTGTGAGGACATGAACACGGCTCACCGGCGGGTCTGCCGCTGGCAGGGGACTTGCCATAGGCTGGAGCATGATCGAAGCCCGCCCCAAGCAAGACCCTGCCTGCCGATGAGCGCCGCGAACGGGCAAGGTCTGCCGCTCGACCGCCTGCCGCCGCCGGCGGCGACGGCGCCGTTCGACCTGCTCGAAGGCACCACGGTCATCGACCTGACGACCTCCATCGCCGGGCCCTATGCCACGCTATTGCTGGCCGACATGGGCGCCGATGTCATCAAGGTGGAGCGGCCGGAGGGGGATGACGCGCGCGCCTGGGGCCCGCCTTTCCTCGCCGGCGAATCCCTCTGGTTCCAGTCGGTCAACCGCAACAAGCGCGGCGTGAAGCTGGACTACGGCCGGCCGGAGGGACGTGCGATCCTGGAGCGCCTGATCTCAGGCGCCGACGTGCTGGCGACGAACCAGCTCCCGCGCGTTCTCGCCAAGCTCGGCCTGGCGCCGGCGCAGACCGTCGGCCTGCATGAGAGGCTGATCCATGTGGCGATCACCGGCTTCGGCCTGGAAGGTGCGCGCGCCGAGCGGCCGGCCTACGACCTGATCGCCGAGGGCTATTCCAGCGTCATGGACCTGACGGGCGAGATCGACGGCGAGCCGCAGAAGATCGGCACGCCGGCCGCCGATCTCCTGGCCGGCATGGACGCGGCCTTCGCCGTCGCGGCTTCGTTGGCTGCCCGGGCGCGCACCGGGAAAGGCCGGCTCATCGACGTGGCGCTGGTCGACAGCATGACGCGCTTCATGACGCCGCGCATCGTGCCCTATCTGGGCTCCGGCACCGTGCCGCGGCGCTCCGGCGCCAGGGACAGCGTCATCGCCGTCTACCAGGTGTTCCACACGGCAGACGCGCCCTTGACGCTCGGCATCGGCAGCGACGCGATCTGGCGGCGCTTCTGGCAGGCCGTGGGCGAGCCGGCCCTGGCCGACGACCCGCGCTACCGCTCGAATGCCGACCGGCGCGCCGATAGGCCGGCGCTCGTCGCGCGCATCCAGGCGATCCTGTCGCGGCAGGGACGGGCGGCGTGGCTGGAGATCTTCGCCAAGGCGGGCGTGCCGGCAGGGCCGATCAACCGGCTCGACGAGGTGACGGCGGACGAGGCGCTGCTGGCGCGCGGCCTGTTCTACGCGCTGCCGCGCCAGGGCGCCCCTTCGGTGCCGCAGGTCAACACGGGGATCATGCTCGACGGAGCGGCGAACGCGCCGCGACGTGCGCCGCCGGCATTGGGCGCCGATACCGACGACGTGCTGCGCGCGCGCGCCGGCTGCGACGACGACGACCTGGCGCGCCTGCGCGCCGCGGGCGTGATCTGAAGGGGGAGGGCAAGGCGCCGTGGCTTACCAGACGATCCTCTACGCGGAGGACGGCCCGATCGGCTGGCTGACGCTGAACCGGCCGGACGACGGCAACATGTTCAACGCGACCATGTGCCAGGAGGTGCGCGACTGCATCAACGAGGTCAGGCGGGAAACGCGCACGCGCGTCCTGGTGATCACCGGCGCCGGCGACAAGTTCTTCTGCATCGGCGGCCGCAAGGACGGCATGGAGGACACGCTGCTCTATGCCGGCGTGCTGCCCACGCTGGAGATGTACGAGGCGATCGACCGGCTGCAGAAGCCGGTCATCGCCAGCGTCAACGGCTTCGCCGTCGGCGGCGGCAACGTGCTGCAGATGGTCTGCGACCTGACCATCGCCAAGGAGAGCGCCGTCTTCCGCCAGGTCGGGCCGATGATGGGCTCCTTCGACGCGGGCTACGGCACCTGGTACCTGGAGGACCTGGTCGGCAAGAAGAAGGCGAAGGAGATGTGGTACGCGAACCCGAAGCTGAGCGCCAAGGACGCTCTGGCGATCGGGCTGATCAACCGCGTCGTGCCCGACGACGCCCTGCGCGAGGAGACGCGGAAGTTCGCGCTGGAGATCGCGGAGCGCGGGCCGCTGGCGCTCGCCTCGGTCAAGGCGGCGTTCAACGCGCGCCACGGCGGCGTCGGCGGCCTCGCGCGCATGGCGCACGACCTGCTGCTGCGCACCTACCTGGAGACCGACGAGAGCCACGAGCTCTCCGCCGCTTTCGCCGGCAGGCGCAAGCCGGACCCGGCGAAGTTCGGGCGGTGAGGGGCAGCGTGAACACGCTCCTCACCCTGCACGATCCCGCCCGCGCCCGCGCCTATCACGAGGCCGGGCTGTGGACGGACGACAGCTTCTATGCGCTCGCCGCCGCCCATGCGCGGGCGCGCCCGGACGGCTTCGCGCTGCGCGACAGTGCCCGCCGGCTGACCTGGCGCGCGCTCGTCGCGCGCGTCGACGCCTATGCCGAGCGCCTGGCGGCAGCGGGCGTGCGGCGCGGCGACCGCGTCAGCCTGTGGATGTCGAATCGCGCCGAGGCTGTCGTCGCCTTCATCGCCTGCTCGCGCCTGGGCGCCGTCTGCAACCCGTCGCTGCACCGCAACTACACCGTCGCCGAGATCGTCGGCCTGCTCGAGCGCATCGACGCGCGCGCCGTGCTGGTGGAGGAGGGGCACGGCGCCGACACGCACCGCGCCGATGTCTTCGCCGCGGCGGCACGGCTGACCGGCCTGAAGCTGGTCGAGCGCCTGCCCAAGGCGCGCGCGGAAGTGCTGCCGCAGCGCGCGCAGGCGGCCCTGCCGCCGCCGGTCGCGGGCGCCGACAAGATCTGCTATCTCGCCTTCACCTCGGGCACGACCGGCATGCCCAAGGGCGTCATGCATGCCGACAACACGCTGCTCGCCAACTGCCGCGACCTCGTGCGCGTCTGGGGCCTCGGGCCGCAGTCGATCGTGCTGAGCCTGTCGCCGCTGTCGCACCACATCGCCTGGGTCGGGCTGGGCCAGGCAGTGACGGCCGGGGCGGAGTACGTCGTCGACGACCCGCCCGCAGGCAAGGACCGGCTCGACTGGATCATGGAGAGCGGCGCCACCTACGTGCTCGGCGTGCCGACCCACGCCATGGACATCCTGGCGGCGCAGAGGAAGCGCGGCGTGGCGCGCCTCGGCGCGGTCAAGGTCTTCTACATGGCCGGTGCGCCGATCCCGCCCGTCGTCGCCGAGGCCTTCGTGGCGCAGGGCATCACGCCGCAGAACGTCTACGGCATGAGCGAGAACTCCTCGCACCAGTTCACCCATCCGACCGACGACGTGGCGACCATCACGCGCACCTGCGGGCGCGGCGGCCGGGCCTACGAGGTCAAGCTGTTCGCGCAGGACGACCCGGATCGCGCGGTGCCGGTCGGGACGGTCGGCGAGATCGGCGGACGCGGCGCGTGCCTGATGCTGGGATACTTCTCGAACCAGGCGGCGACGGAGCGGTCGTTCAACCGCGAGGGATGGTTCATGTCCGGCGACTTGGGCGTGCTCGACGCGAAGGGCAACCTCGCCATCGTCGGCCGGTCGAAGGACCTGATCATCCGCGGCGGCCACAACATCTACCCCACGCGGATCGAGGACATCGCGGTCAAGCATCCCCAGGTGACGAAGGCGGCCTGCTTCGGGGTGCCTGACGAGAGGCTGGGCGAGAAGCTCTGCCTCGCCGTGACGGTGCAGGACGGCACCGGACCGGGCGCCGACGACATGCTGCGCCATCTCTGGCAGGGCGGGGTGTCGAAGCTCGACATGCCGGAGTGGTACGTCGAGCTTCCGGAGTTCCCGCTGACGGCGTCGGGCAAGATCCTGAAGCGCGAGCTCGTGGCGCAGGCTAGCGCCGGCAGCATCAAGCCGACCCCCTGCCGCTTCGTCGAGCCGAAGGAGTGACGCGCATGCCGATCGACCTTGCCTACCGCGACGATGTCGCGATCGTGACCATCAACCGGCCGGAGGCGCTCAACGCGCTGTCCTTCGCGCTGATCCGCGACATCGGCGCGCGGCTGGAGGAGGTGGCGCAGTCGAGGGCGCGGGCGATGCTCTTCGTCGGCGCGGGGCCGAAGGCCTTCTGCGCCGGCGCCGACATCAAGGAGCTGCTCGGGCGCGACCTCCAGGCGCACCGGCGCGACACCGAGCGCGGCCAGGCGACCTTCGCCCGGATCGCCGCGCTGCCCATGCCGTCGATCGCCGTGATCCACGGCTTCGCCTTCGGCGGGGGGCTGGAGCTGGCTCTCGCCTGCTCGTTCCGGCTGGGGACCAAGGCGGCCAAGGTCGGGCTGCCGGAGATCAAGCTCGGCCTCGTCCCAGGCTACGGCGGCACGCAGCGCCTGCCGCGCGTCGTCGGCGAGGCCCGCGCGCTGGAGATGATCCTCACCGGCCGCACGGTCGAGGCAGAGGAGGCGCACCGCATCGGGCTGCTCAACCGCATCGTCGAGGGCGATCCGGTCGAGGCCGGCATCGCCTTCGCGCGCGAGTTCACCGGCTACGGCATGATCGCGCTGGCGCATTGCCGCGCCGCGGTCGAGCGCGCGCTCGACGTGCCGGTGCACGAGGGACTGAAGATCGAGGCCGACCTTTCGACCGTCGTCTTCCAGTCCGCGGATTCGGTCGAGGGCATGACCGCCTTCGCCGAGAAGCGCCGGGCGCAGTTCCGCGATGCCTGACCCCAAGGGACAAGGGGCGGGCGCCGTCGTCGTCACCGGCGGCAGCC
>JAEULF010000224.1 GCA_016793965.1 Alphaproteobacteria bacterium
GAGCCGGGCACCGGGCGCTGGGGCGAGTGGCGGACATGGGCGGGCAGCATGAACACCTCTCCCTCGCGGATCGGCACGTCGATGATCCGGCCCTCCTCGGCGACCTTCAGCACCATGTCGCCCTTCAACTGGTAGAAGAACTCCTCGACCGGGTCGTCGTGGAAGTCGACTCGCTGGTTGGGGCCGCCGACAACCTGGACGACCATGCCGGCGTCCTCGAACACAAGCTTGTTGCCGACCGGCGGCTTCAGGAGGTGCTGGTGCTTGGCGATCCAGCCCTGGAAGTCGAAGGGGCGAGCGGTGAGCTTCGGTGCGGTCGCGCTCATGAGATGTCCTCCTGGGTCACGCTGCCGATGCCTTCGCCGCGGCGCTCGTGCGCAGGCCGCAGCTCTCGAAGGCGGCGCGGGTCGCCGCGCGCTCGGCGTCGGTCAGCTCCAGCATCGGCCGGCGCACGGCGCCGCCGGCCTGGCCGAGCAGCTCCTGCCAATGCTTCTGGTGCGCGTGCGGCTTGGCGTGCGGGCGGGTGCCCTTGAGCGCCTTGCGCACGGGCTCCAGGCTGTCGCGCACCGCGCGAGCGCGGGCGACCTCGCCCTTGAAGGCGAGGTCCGTGTACTCCCGCATCCGCAGGTCGTGCCTGGTCTGCAGCAGGTAGGGCGGCGAGGAGCATAGATAGACCTGCCATCCCAGCTCGACGATGTTGTCGAACCACTCGTCCTCCGACGCCGTGCTGACGATCAGCCTGTCGCCGGCGAGCTTGGTCAGCCTCGCGTACATCTCCCGCGGCACGCTGTACTTGATGGCGACGACGTTCGGCAGCTCGGCGATGCGCGCGCAGAGCTCCGGGCTCATCAGGTAGCCGCTGTCGGGGTGGCTCCACAGCGCGATGCCGATGCCGACCTGCTCGCTGACGTGCTTGTAGTATTCGTAGAGCACCTCGTCGCGGTCGCTGACGAAGTGCAGGACCGGCGCGTGCACGACGACATAGTCGGCGCCGACGGCCTCGGCGTGCCTTGCCAGCTCGACCACCGTGTCCATGTTCTGGTCGGAGCATGACATGATGGTGCGGGCCTTGGTCCCGCCGCGCTGCGTCTCCTCGACGGCGATCTCGAAGGTGCGCTTGCGCTCGGCCAGCGACATCGAGAAGAACTCGCCCTGCTTGCCGGCGACGAAGAAGCCGTCGATCTTCAGGTCGTCGATCCAGTGGCGCAGGTTGCGCCGGAACCCGGCCTCGTCGAGCGCCAGGTCATCGGGCCGGAACGGCGTCAGCGCCGCCGCCCATATGCCGCGCAAATGCGCGCGCGCGTGGTCCTTCGCCTCGCTCCTGCGGATGGTCACGGCATTCCTCCTGTTGCGGGCTTGCCTTCCAAGGCGCGCCAGATCCGCTCGCTCGTCAACGGCATGTCGAGATGCGCGACGCCGAAAGGCGCCAGCGCGTCGAGGACCGCGTTCGCTATCGCCGCCGGCACGCCGATCGTGCCGGCCTCGCCGACGCCCTTGGCGCCGAGCGCGTTGGCCGGCGACGGCGTGGCGAGGCTCGCGAGCGCCACCGGCGGCATGTCGCCGGCGCGCGGCAGGGCATAGTCCATCAGCGAGCCCGTCAGGAGCTGGCCGTCGCGGTCGTAGACGATCCGCTCCAGCAGCGCCTCGCCGAGCCCCTGGGCCGCGCCGCCGAGAAGCTGGCCCTCGACGAGCATCGGGTTGACCACCGTGCCGGCATCGTCGGCCCAGGCCAGGCGCTCGACGACAGGAACGCCGGTCTCCCGGTCGATCGCCACGGCGGCGACGCAGCAGCCCCCGCTCCAGGCCTCGCCCGCGGCCTCGTAGACCAGGGAGGCCGAGGGCAGGTGGGCACCGCTGGCGGCAAGAGCGCGCGCCAGGCCGTCCCAATCCGGGACGCCGCGGCCGCGCCGCTTCAGCCCGGCCGCCGTCGCCTCGGCAAGGAACTCCGAGGCAGCCTGCTTGACGGCGCTGCCGCCGATCGCCGTGCTGCGGCTGGCGAGCGCGCCGATCCCCGGCGGCGCCGTCGCCGTGTCGCCGTGCTCGACGGTGATCCGGTCCGGGGCGATGCCGAGGATGTCGGCCGCGATCTGCGCATAGGCCGTCTCGCGCCCCTGGCCCTGCGCCGAGGAGCCGGTGGCGAGCACGATCCTGCCATCGGCGGCGAGGCGCAGCTTCGCCGATTCCCAGCCCTGGCCGCAGGGCTCGATGTAGAGGCCGATGCCGACGCCGTAGGGGCGCCCGGCCGCGCGCTCGGACGCCTGGCGCGCGCGCAGCGCCGGATAGTCGGCCAGCGCCAATGCCCGGTCGAGCAGCCCTTCATGGTCGCCGGAATCGACCGTCTCGCCGAGCGGCGTGCGGCGCGGCTGAAGGTGCGCGGGATGCAGGTTGCGCCGGCGCAGCTCCGACGGATCGAGGCCGAGCTGGCGGGCTCCCAGGTCCATCAGGCGCTCCAGCAGCATCGCCGCTTCCGGCCGCCCGGCGCCGCGATAGATGCCGACGGCCGCCGTGTTGCTCGGCCTTGCGTCCATGCGCACGTCGAGCGCGCCAACGCGATAGGGGCCGGGGAGCACCCGCGCCGCGTTGCGCGCGGGCACGGCGGCGCTGAACGGCATCCAGTGGCCGAGCGGGAAGGCGAGGCGCGCGCGCAGCGCCAGCGCGTTCCCCTCGCGGTCGAAGGCGAGGGCGCCCTCCAGCGTGCCGCCGCGGCCATGCGTGCCGGCGAGCAGGTCCTCGGCGCGCGAGCCCTGCCAGCGCACCGGTCGGCGCAGCGTCATCGCCGCCCAGGCGACGACCGCATCCTCCGGGAACAGCGAGGCCTTGGCGCCGAAGGCGCCGCCGACGTCGGGCGCCACGACGCGCACGCGCTCGGGGTCCAGTCGCAGGATGGCGGCGAGGTCCTGGCGCGCCCGGTGCGGCGTCTGCGTGGAGAGCCAGACGGTCAGGCGGCGCTCCTGTGCGTCCCATCGCGCGAGCGCCGCGCGCGGCTCCAGGGGCGAGCCGGCGAGGCGCGCGTGGCGCACGGTGACGCGCGCGACATGGGCCGCGACGGCGAAAGCGGCATCGGCGTCGCCGGCCGTCCATGCCTGCGCGATCGGCGCCGCCGCATCCGCACCCGAAGCCGCCGCCTGCGCGTCGCAGTCGAGATCGATCGCTTCGATCGCGTCGTGGGCTGCCGCCGCCGTCTCAGCAACGACGGCGGCGATCGGCTGGCCGACGGCCTCGACCGTGCCTGTCGCCAGGGGCGCGAAGGGCAGCGCCTGCATTCCCGGCACCAGCGGGTTCACGGCCGCCTTGCCGAGCGCCCGGAGGTCAGGCGCGGCGTAGACGGCGACGACGCCCGGCATGGCGGCGGCAGCGCTGGCGTCGATGCCCTTGATGATCCCGCACGGATAGGCGCTGCGCAGGAAGGCGAGATGGAGGCAGCCGGGCATCGCCACGTCGCCGACGAAGCGGCCGCGTCCGGTCAGGAGCCGCTCGTCCTCCACGCGCAAGCGGCTGCGCCCGATCCAGGGGCCTCCCTCTCCCGGCGCGGCAGCGGGAGGGATGGGGCCTGGGCGCGGCAGCGCGCGGGAAGGGTGGGGGGCGGTCGCGGCGCGCTTGAGGCCATGCCCTCGCCCTCCCGCGGCTGGTGCCGCTGGCCCCTTCCTCCCCTGCCTGCGGCGGGAGAGATCCTGCGGCGCGCGCTCGGTCCCTGACATCCTGCCATGCTCGTTCGCCTGCCATTCATGGCGCAATCGCTCTCTTCCTATTTATTGATATGATAATCGAATGGATGTGACGGTCCGCCAGCTCCAGGCCTTCATCGCCGTCGCCGAGCAGGGCAGCTTCACGCGCGCGGCGGAGCGCCTGCACGTCGCGCAGTCGGCGGTATCGATCCTCGTGCGCCAGCTCGAGGCCGCGCTCGGGATCCGGCTGCTCGACCGGACGACGCGCCGAGTCGAGCTGACGGAGGGCGGGCGCGACTTCCACCGGCATGCCGAGACGCTGCTGGCCGATCTCGCGGCGGCGGTGCGGAGCGCGCACGATCTCGCGGCGGCGCGGCGCGGTCGCGTCGCCGTGGCGGCGCCGCCGCTGCTCGCTGCCGCGCTCCTGCCGCAAGTGATCGCCGCCTTCCAGGCCGGGCACCCCGGCGTCGACGTCGCGCTGATCGACGGTCGCACCGACCAGATCGCCGCCATGGTGCGCGCCGGCGAGGCGACCTTCGCCGTCGGCACGTTCGCGCGCGACGAGGAAGGCGTCGCGCGCAAGCGGCTGGTGCATGACCGCCTGCACATGTTCTGCCCCGCCGGCCATCCGCTCGCCGCGCGCCAGCGCCTGCTCTGGCGCCACTTGAAGGGCGAGAAGCTGGTGGCGCTGACGCGAGACAGCGGCATCCGGGCGCTGGTCGACCGCACGCTCGACCGCTTCGGCCTCGCGATCGAGCCGGCCTTCGAGGTGGCGCAGATCGCCACCGCGCTGGCGCTGGTCGAGGCCGGGCTCGGCGTCAGCGTGCTGCCCACCTATGCGCTGGCGATCCTTGCCGGCCGTCCGGTCGCGGCGCGAGCGCTGGGAGAGCCGACGGTGGCGCGCGAGATCGCCGTCGTCTGGGCGCAGGGCCGGTCGCTGCCGCCGGCGGCGACGGCCTTCGTGGCACAGCTCCAGGCGAGCGTCGCGGCCGATTGGCGCCGGCTGCGCGCGGCGGCGGATGCAAGCTGACCGATCGATCCGGCGAGCATGCGGCAGGCGACTGGCTCAAGCCGGAGCAGTCGCTTCGCCGCCGCGCCGCCGACCGCGCCAAGGCGGAGGCATGTGGCCCCACCCCGAGCGCTCAACCGTCTCGAGGCTGCTTCTCGCGACTGACCGCCCCCTGGCTGACTGCCGCCGTCGCCATGTCGCGCAGCGCAGCGCGGCGGACCTTCGTGCCGTTCGGGCCGTCGGTCGTCGGGAAGGCCGGCAGCGCCAGGACGCGCACGGGCGCCTTGAAGGCGGCGAGGGAGGCGCGGCAGCGGGCGATCAGCGCGGCCTCGTCGAGCGCGGCATCGGGCTTCAGCACCACGAAGGCGACGGGCCTCGCGCCCTCGCGCCGCGCCGCCTCGACGACCTGCGCGGCGGCGATCGCCGGGTCCTCCAGCAGCACGGCCTCGACCTCGCGCGGATCGACGAGCTGGCCGGCGACGCGGAGCACGTCGCCCATGCGGGCGAGATGGGTGAAGCCGCCGTCGCCGTCGACCTGGCCGAGGTCGCCGGTGCGCAGCCAGCCGTCAGGCGTCATCGCGCGCGCCGTGGCGGCGGCGTCGCCCAGATATCCCAGCATCAGGCTGGGGCCAGTCAGCTCGATCTCGCCGGGCTGGCCGGGCGGCACGAGCGCCCCGGTCGCGGTGTTGCGCGCGCGCACGCGCCCCTGCGGAGAGATCGGCACGCCGCCCGCAACGGCGCGCGGCTCCGCCGGTGCGTCGGCAGGGCGGATCGCGAAGAGCGCCAGGCACTCGCTCATGCCGAACAGGCCGCGCAGCGTGACGCCGCGCCGCTCGGCCTTCGCCGGCAGATCGACGAGCGCCGGGTTGAACGTGGCATGGCCGAAGAAGCGCAGCGCGGGGAAGGGGCGCTCCTCGGCGCGCGCGTCGAGCATGCGGTCGAGCATCTCGTTGGTGCCGACGGCGACGGTGACGGCCTCGTCGCGCAGCAGCCGCGCGCTCTCGCTCGGATCGAACGCCTCGGGCAGCACGATCGGCCGTCCGGCGGCGAGCGTCGCCACGGCGAGCGAGAAGCCGAACACGCCGCAGAGCGGCAACGCCACGAGCGCCCGCTCCCGCGGCCCGTCAAGCCCGAACGCGGCCGCGACCTCGCGCCCATGGCGGGCGACGCCGGACTGGGCATGCAGCACGAGCTTCGGCAGGCCAGTCGTGCCGGAGGTGGTGAAGACGACGCAGCCGTCGCCTGGCCGGCCGTCCTGCACGCGCGGCCCTGCGGCGCGCAGCGCATCGAGCGCGATGACGGGAATGCCGCCGGGCACGCGAAGCGCGGCCGGATCGCCGGTCGTCACGACGGCGCGCAGGCCTGTGAGCCGCTCGGCCGGCACCGCGGCGAGCGCGTCGGCCAGCGCGGCGCTGCCGGCCTGCGGCGCCATGATCAGCAGGGAGCAGCCGGCGCGCGGCAGGATGTCCGCCAGCTCGCGGCTGCGGAAGCGCGTGTTGACGGCGACGGCCACGGCGCCGAGGCGCGTGCAGGCAAGGAACGCCTCGAGCCAGGCCGGGCCGTTCGGCAGCCACAGCGCCACGCGGTCGCTGCGGCCGATGCCCAAGGCGTGCAGGCCATGCGCCAGGTCGCTCGACCGCTGCGCCAGCGCGCCGTAGCTCACCTCGCCGCCGGGAAGCACCAGGCAGGGGAAACCGCCGTCGACGGCGTCGACGAGGCCGTGCAGCGTGCCGGGCGAGGGCGCGCTCAAAACGGCACCGCGCCGATGGAGAGCCCGCCGCAGACATAGAGCGTCTGGCCGGTGACGAAGCCGGCGCCGGGCGACAGGAAGTAGAGCACGGCGGCGGCGACGTCGCCGGGCGTGCCCATGCGGCCGAGCGGGATGGTGCGCGCGATTGCCGCCTCGTCTGTCGAGAAGCCGTCATTGTGGCCGTCGAACAGCGCCGTCGATACCGGTCCGGGCGCCACGCAGTTGACCGTCACCCGGTCCCGCGCCAGCTCCAGCGCCATCGTGCGCGTCAGCCCGACGATGGCGGCCTTGGTGGCGCTGTACCCCGCCCGGCCGATCTTGCCGAGCCCCGCGCGGCTGCCGAGATTGACGACGCGCCCGCATGGGCTCTCGCGCAGCCGGGGCAGGCAGGCTTGCGTGACCTGCACGATCGCCCGCACGTTCACGGCCCACATGGCGTCGATCTCGCCGAGGTCGACGGCGCCGATCGGGGCCGTCGTGATGATGCCGGCGTTGTTGACCAGCGCGTCGATCGGCTGGCGCGCGAGGACTGTCGCAAGCGCCGCGCCGGTCGCGACCGGGTCGGCCAGGTCGACCAGATGCGCCTCGCCGGGGAAGCGGCCGGGCGGCGCGCTGCGCGTCAGCCCGACGACCCGCCAGCCCGAGGCGGCCGCCGCCTCCGCGATGCCGCGGCCGATGCCGCGGCCGGCTCCCGTGACGAGGAGTGTGCGCATCGCTTCCGCCGCTCCTCGCCTAGCGCCGCCGGCGCTTCTCGGCGAGCGCGGCCTTCAGGCATGCCTCGCGCGCGTCATGCGCCGCGTCGCCGTCGCCCAGCATCGCTCGCCGGCGCTCGCGGCGCAGGCGCTTTGCGCGGCCGGGATGGACGGTCGCGGAAGCGAGCCGTTCCTCCATCCAGCCCCAGCGCTCGTGCGTCGATGACCAACCCTTCCCTACCGGCATGCTCGCGAACCTCAGGCGCCAAGGTGTCCCAATAGCAGATGTCCGCGCGGAGCCGGGCATCGCTGCATGCCCGCGCCGCGATGCGCTCGGCTTCCGGCCAGCGGCGGCCGAAATCGACGGCGATGCCGACGTCGCTCGACATCGTCTGCCCGCCGCGGGCGAACGAGCCGAACACGACGAAGCGGCCGACGAGCGCCTTGGCGCCGGCGCGCAGGCGCGGCACGACGACGGCGTCGAACGCGCGGCGCATCGACAAGGCGCGGTCCCGCTCGATGCGGCGGATGAAGGGCAGGCTGCGCACGATCGTTCCCCGTTGCGACGAGCCAGGATAGCAGGAGGTCGGCCGAGCGGCGACGGCGCTCAACCCCCGGCCTTGCCCGCGGCGGGCTTCCACGCGACGACCTTGATCTCCACGCGCATGTGATGGTGCGGCAGCTGGTGCACCGCGACCGTGGTGCGCGTCGGCGCCGAGGACGCGAAGTACTCGGCATAGGCGCGGTTGTAGGCGGCGAAGTCCGCCATATCGACGAGGTAGGAGGTCACGTCGACCACGTCGGCGAGGGAGGCGCCCTCGGCGGCGAGGTAGTCGCGGATGTTCTCGATGGTGCCGCGCGTCTGCTCGGCGACGTCGAAGGCGGCGCGCCCGGAGGCGTCGACCGTCGCGCCGCGGATCGCGTTGTCCGCCTGGCGCGCCGACGTGCCCGACACGAACACGAAGTCGCCGGCGCGCCGGACGTGGGAATAGGCGCCCAGCGGCTTCGCCTTGCCCTCGATGACCTTGCTCATGCTCTCCGTCCTCGGAAGTTGCCGGCCTGGAGGTTATGCCGGGCTGCGGCGCAGGTCACGTGGCGCGCGGCAGCTCGATCCAGAACGTGCTGCCGCGGCCGGGCTCGCTCGTGAACCCGATGCGGCCGCCCATGAGCTCGACGAGCGTCTTCGAGAGGTTCAGCCCGATGCCCGTACCCTCGGTCTCGGTCTGCTCGGCGCCGAGCCGGCTGAACGGCTGGAACATGGCGTCGAAGCGCTCCGGCGCGATGCCCTGGCCGGTGTCCTTGACGGCAACGCGCACGAGGCCTCCCGCGGCCAGCGCGCACTCGACGGCGATCGAGCCTTGCTCCCTGTTGTACTTCACGGCGTTCGACAGGAGGTTCAGCAGGGCCTGGCGCAGGCGCTTGTGGTCGGCGAGCGCGCGCAGTCCCGGCGCGCAGGCGCTGCTGACCGCGAGCTTGCGCTGCGCCGCCATCGGGTGCACGAGGTCGAGGCACTCCGCGACGACCGCATCGACCTCGACGGGCTCGATCCGCAGGTCGACGTGCCCGGCCTCGATGCGCGATAGATCGAGCACCTCGTCGATCAGCGACAGGAGCTGCTTGCCGCCGCCGGATATGTAGTCGATGTACTGGCGCTGGCGCTGCGAGAGCGGCTCCTGCTCGTCGTCGGCGAGGAGGCGTGCGAAGCCGAGCACCGCGTGCAGCGGCGTGCGCAGCTCGTGGTTCATGCTGGCGATGAATCTCGATTTCGCGCGGTTGGCCTCTTCCGCAGCGCGGCGGGCGCGATCGAGCTCGGCGAGAGCCCGCTGCACCGTCATGGCGACGAAGCCGAGCGTGGTCGCGATGACGCCGACGATCCAGAAGAGCAGCGCCGCGGAGCGGTAGGGCCCGGGCGCCAGGATGTCGGTGATCGGCCCTTGCTGGAGGATCGCTGCAGCGTGCCCGAGCATGACGCAGGCCAGGGCATACTCGAAGGCCGCCGTGAACCTGCAGGTCGACCGCGTCTCGACCGGGGTCGCGACGCTCAGCCGCACGGCGATCGCCAGGTTGACGCATCCCACCGCCGCCGAGCCGATGGCGACGCGCAGGCTCCCGTCCGGCGCGACGAAGGTCAGGTAGGTGGTGACGACGAACATGGCGCTGCCGGTCGCCGGCAGCAGCCAGTAGCGCGGTCGCCTGCCGATGAAGACCTCGGCGCCCCAAAGGATGACGATGCCGCCGCACAAGATGAAGGTGGGGCCGAGAGTGAAGCTCAGCACGTCCGGCACCGCGCCGCGTCCCGCGATCAGGAGTCCGCCCAACGTCGCGAGCAGGCGCCCGCCGGCCCAGAGCCGCAGCGACCGCTCGCGCGGGCTGACGCTCCAGACCAGCACCATGACGATTGCCGACGCGACCGATGCGACCGCGAGGGCAACGACAAGGCTGCGGATGTCGAGCAACGGCATCGCTGCACCCGGCCGGCGCGCCGGGACGGCGCGCGAGCGCCGATCCTAGCGGGTGCGCAGCCGCTTGGACAACGCGGGGGGCGTCGGCATGCTGTCCGCGGCGCAGCGGGCGATCAGGTCCCGCAGGACGGCCTTGAGCGCCTCCGCTTCGGCGCCCCCGGATCCCGCCAGCACGTCGGCCTCGTGGCGCTTGGCGGCGGCCAGCAGCGGGGCGACCTTGCGCCGCCCGGCTGCGGTGATCCTGACGAGCACGATCCGGCCGTCCGCTTCGCTGGCCGCCCGCTTCACCCAGCCGCGTCGCGCCATGCGGTCGAGGATCTTCGTCAGCGTCGGCTGCTTGTGCAGGACGAATCGCGCCAGCGCGCCGACGGCGAGCCGATCGCCGTCGGACAGCGTGCACAGCACGCGCCACTCCGCCACGGAGAGCCGGGCCTCGGGCAGGCGTGCGTGGAACTGCGCGCTGACGAGATGGCTCGCGCGCGCGAGGAGATAGGCGAGGTAGCCGTCGACGAAGCGCGCCGCGCCCGCCGGCATGACCGCGGTACCGCTCGACTCTCCGCGCTTCGGCGCAAACTTCGCCATGTCGTCCGCCCGCAGCGATGATGCATCGCGCCGGATGCCCGACGTCCAGAATATGACTTTTCATGGATCGGCGCATCCCATAGAGTGCCTGCGCCGGCGGCGAGGCTCCGCCTCGAGATGGGGCCCGCCGGAACGGCATGGCCGGGGAGGCCTGGGATGCTGGCCGACCGCATCGAGGGCAAGTGGATCGATGCCTTCGCGCGCGTCTTCGCGCTGTGCAAGGTCGCGCCCGGCGAGAGCGCGGCCATCCTCTCCGAGACGCAGTCGCGCGCGCTCAACGTGCACCTGGCCGAGCTCGCGCTGCTGCGCCTCGGCGCCCGCCCGTTCCACGTCGTGCTGCCGACGCCGCCGCAGGCGGCCCCCGTGCCCGTGCGCTCGACCGGCGCCTCCGTGGCGCTGCAGGGCCTGGCGCCGGCCGTCGCGGCGCTGGCCGGCTCCGGCTTCGTCGCCGACCTGACGGTCGAGGGGTTGCTGCACGCCAAGGAGCTGCCGGCGATCCTGAAAGGCGGGGCGCGCGTCCTCATGGTCTCGAACGAGCATCCGGAGGCGCTCGAGCGCCTGGTGCCCGACGAGTCCCTGATGCCGCGGGTCAAGGCGGCGGTGACGCTCGTGCGCGCCGCCAGGCGCATGGCGGGGACGAGCGCGGCCGGGACCGATCTCGCCGTCGCGATCGCCGATGCGCCGACGGTCGGCGTCTGGGGCTGG
>JAEULF010000230.1 GCA_016793965.1 Alphaproteobacteria bacterium
GACGGCCGGCGCGGCGATCATCGGCGTCGCCGGCGCCGGCGGCGACGCGGTCCTGCCGATGCGCCGCGGCGCCGTCGCCTTCGCCGGCCCCGAGGCCGCGCTGTGCCAGGCCCAGCTCGAGCCGTCGGACAGCGGCGCCGCCGCGGCCGAGGGCGGCGAGGTCGTCGTCGCCTGGTGCGGCCGGCGCTGAGCCCGGTTACAGCCCCATCCGCCCCTCGATCTCGTAGTAGCGCTTGAAGATCGGCTCGAGCTCGTCGGCCGGCAGCGGCTTGGCGATGACGAAGCCCTGCGCCGCGTCGCAGCCGAGCTTGCCAAGGAAGTCCATCTGCTCCTCCGTCTCGACGCCCTCGGCGATGATCGACAGGCCGAGCCGATGGCCCATGGCCACGATCGTCGCGCAGATCGCGCTGTCGTCCTCGTCCTGCGGGGTGTCGCGAACGAAGGACTTGTCGACCTTGAGCGCCTGGATGGGCAGTCGCTTCAGGTAGGACAGGGAGGAGTAGCCGGTGCCGAAATCGTCGACCGAGAGCGGGTGGCCCATCGCCTTGATCTCGTTCAGGAGGTCAATGGTCTGGCTGAAGTTCTGCATTGCCATTGATTCGGTGATCTCGATCTCCAGCAGCTCCGGCCTGACGCCGTAGTCGGCGGTGAAGGCGCGCAGGTCCTCGACGAAGTCGCGCGACGCGAGCTGCTTGCCCGACACGTTGATCGCGATCGGCACGTTGCGTCCCTGGTCGCACCATGCCCGCAGCTGGGCGAGCGCCGTCCGCAGCACGAACTCGCCGATCGGCGCGATCAGCCCGGTCTCCTCCGCAAGCGGGATGAAGCGGTCCGGGGCGATCCGGCCGGAGGTCGGGCTGTCCCAGCGGATCAGTCCCTCGAAGCCGACGAGCTGGCGCGAGGCCAGGTCGACCTTCGGCTGGTAGTGCAGCAGGAACTGGTCGCTCTCGACGGCGGCGCGCAGCTGCGTCTCCAGCGCGAGGCGCGACACGGCCGCGTCGTTCATGGCGGCGGCGAAGAAGGCGTAAGTGCTGCCGCCCCTGGCCTTGGCGCTGTACATGGCGGAATCGGCGTTGCGCAGGAGGAGCTGCGCGTCCTGCCCGTCGGTCGGCGTGACGCTGATGCCGACCGACGTCGTCACGAACAGGGAGTGGCCGTCGATCACCACCGGCTCGGAGAAGGAGAGCAGCACCTTGCGCGCGACCCGCGCCGCTTCCTCCGGGTGCCGCAGGTTCGGCGTGATGACGACGAACTCGTCGCCGCCCAGGCGGCCGACGGTGTCGGACCGGCGCACGGCGGCGCGCAGCCGCTCCGCCACGCGGCAGAGCAGGCGGTCGCCGATCTCGTGGCCGAGCCCGTCGTTGACGAACTTGAAGCGGTCGAGGTCGAGGAAGAGCAGGCCGACCTGGGTGCCGTCGCGCTCCGCCCCGGCGATCGCCTGGCGCAGGCGGTCGAGCAGCAGCGTGCGGTTCGGCAGCCCGGTCAGCGGGTCGTGCGTCGCCATGTAGACGAGCTGCTGCTCGACCCGCTTGCGCTCGGTGATGTCCTGCAGCACGCAGACGAAGACGCGCCGGTCGTGCAGCTCCGTCGCCGTGATCGCGACCATCGTCGCGCTGCCGGTGCCGTCCGGGCGGACGACGGTCGCCTCCTGGCTGCGCGGCGCCAGCCCCTCGGCGTGCTCGGCGACGCGCAGCGCGGCCAGAAGGCCAGGCCGGTCCTCCGGCGCGAAGAAGGCGGCGAAGGACTGGCCGACGATGCCCGCCGCCGGGCGCCCGAACAGCCGGATCGCCGCCGGGTTCACGGTCTCGACCCGGCCTTCGGCATCGACCGACGCGATGCCGTCGGCGACATTGTCCATGACTCCGCGCAGGCGCAGCTCGCGCTCGCGCAGGTCGGCTTCGGCCTTGGTGCTCTGCGCCAGGCTGCGGTCGAGCCGGCCGAGCAGGTCGTTGGCCGTCCTCGCCAGCAGCCCGAGCTCGTCGCGGTCGTGCCCGCGCGCGAGGATGGGGGCCGCGCCCGGACGCTGCGGATCGATGCGGCCGAGCTCGCGCGCCATGCGCAGGATGGGCTGCGTCAGCGTGAGGTAGAACACGGTCGCGAGCGCCGAGGCGAGCAGGAGGTTGAGCAGGAGGTTGGACGCCAGCGCGTCGCGGGCGCGCGCGATGAAGTCGGCGGCGATCAGCTCGGGGTCGACGGTGACGCGCATCTCGCCGATCGCCTTGCGCTCCGGCCCGATCCAGAGCTGCACGCTGTAGGTCGGCACGCCGCCGAGCACGGCTTCGGACAGCGCGCTCGCCTGGCCGGCGGCGCGCGGCCGCTCGATCCGCGCGAGTGTCTGGCCGAAATCGTCGACGATCTCGGCCACCACGGTCGGCGGATAGCGGAACAGCCCGCGGATCACCTTCTCCGCCAGCGTGCGGTCGAGCAGGTAGGTCGCCTCCGCCGCCGGCTCCTGCAGCGTGGCGAGGACGTCCATCACCGCGCGCTCGGTGCGCTTGCGCTCGCCCAGCACGCCGATGCCGAACTGCGCGCCGGTCAGGCCGATGCCGAGGACAAGCCCGATCAGGAGCGCGATCAGCGCCTGCCGGACGGACAGGCGGTAGACGAACGGGATCGCCGCCAGCGCGCCCGAGGAGGATTGCGGCTCGCCGCGCTCGGGCAGGTCATTCGGGCGGCCGGCCGGCTCTCGCATCGCTCCACACTCGATCTCGGGCTGTCCCCGGGGCACGCCAGGGGACCGCAGGGCTGGGCGCCCACGGTCGGCGTCGCCATCGCTGCACGCTGCAGTGGTAGCATACACCGGCCATTATTAGTCTCCAGGCGACCGCATGACAGTGCGCGCCGTTGCATGTCTGCATCATGCAGTCTTATGAGTGCGAGCGCGCGGCAGCGGACCAGAAGCGGAGCGAGCGGGAATGGCGGCGAACGTCTCGGCGGAGGGAGCGGGACCGGGGCGCCGGCGCGGCGCGCGGGCGGCGGCGCTGCTCGGCCTCGCCCTGCTCGCCGCATGCCAAACGCAGCCGGGGGCGCCGCCGGGATACGAGCAGCGCTTGGCCGCCGCCCAGGGCGCGCTTGCCGCCTGCGGCAGGGCGCATGGCTACGACCCCTGGAGGGCGGCCCTCGACGCGCCGCCGGGCCTCGCTGCCGGCGAGCGCGACTGGCGCGGCTGCGCCTATGCCGCGCTGGAGCAGCATCTCGTCCCCGGCAGCGCGGTGCCGGACCAGTATCGCGCGCTCGTCGCCGAGGACAGGACGCTCACCGACCGCATCGAGGCGGGCGAGGCGACGCGCGCTGCGCGCCAATCGCGCATCAGCGAGCTCTTTGCCCTGATCGACGCCAACGAGCGGCTGGGCGACATGCGCGCGGGCCAGCGCCAGGCCGAGATCGCGCTCAAAGTGCTCGACCGGCGCCAGGCCGAGACGGCGCAGCGCGCGCGCATCGACGCCCATGCCTTCGCCGCCATCGACGCGGCGCGGCGGCTTGCGCAGCAGTTCTAGGCCGCGGAGTATCGGCGCGGCAGTCCCGCCAGCTCACCACAGCCAGGGTTCCCATGCCGCAGGCCACCGATCCCGCCCTCATGACCGCGACCGAGCAGGTCGCCGCCTATCGCCGCCGCGCGCTCTCGCCCGTCGACGTCGTCAAGGCCGCCTTCGCGCGCATCGACAAGCATGACAAGTCGGTGAACGCGCTCTGCCTGCGCGACGAGGCGGGCGCGCTGGCGCTGGCGCGCGCGTCGGAGGCGCGCTGGGCGCGCGGGGAGCCGCTGGGCGCGCTCGACGGAGTGCCGATGACGGTCAAGGACCTCGTGCACGCGGCCGGCTGGCCGACGCGCCGCGGCAGCTTCGCCACCGAGGCCGACCCGGTCCCTTCCCAGGACCCGCCGGCGGTCCGCCGCATGCGCCAGGCCGGCGCCATCCCGATCGGCAAGACCACGACGCCGGAGTTCGGCTGGAAGGGGCTGAACGACTGCCCGCTCACCGGCCACACGCGCAATCCCTGGAACACGAAGATGACGCCCGGCGGCTCGTCGGGCGGCGCCGCCGTCGCCGCGGCGCTCGGCATGGGCACGCTGCACATCGGCACGGACGGGGCCGGCTCCGTGCGCATCCCCGCCGCCTTCACCGGCGTGTTCGGGCTCAAGCCGACCTTGGGCCGGGCGCCGATCTGGCCGCCGAGCCTGCTCGGCACGCTGTCGCATCTGGGGCCGATGACGCGCACGGTGACGGACGGCGCGCTGATGCTGACCGTCATCGCCGGGCCTGACCCGATGGACTGGCGCTCGCTGACCGAGCCGGCGCAGGACTACCGCATCGGGCTGGAGGAGGGCGTGCGCGGCCTCAAGGTCGCCTATGCCCCGACCTTCGGCACCTTCGCCGTGCATCCCGGCGTGGCCAAGCAGGTCAAGGCGGCGGCACAGGTGCTCTCCGATCTCGGCGCCGACGTGGAGGAGGCCTGCCCCGACCTCTCCGGCGCGCCTGATATCGAGACGGTGATCTGGGAGTGCGGCATGGCGCTCTCGATCAAGCGCTTCGACCAGGCGCAGCGGGCGCGCATGGATCCCGGCTTCGTCAGGACGGCGGAGCGCGGCTTGGCGCGCTCGGCGCTCGAGCTGGCCGCGGCCGAGCATGCGCGGGCGGAGATGGCGACGCGCCTGTGGGACTTCCACCGGACCTACGACCTGCTGCTCACGCCGCAGATGCCGATCCCGGCCTTCCCGGTCGGCCAGGACGTCGCCGATCCCAAGACGCAGGCGAACTGGTGGGACTGGTCGCCCTTCACCTATCCCTTCAACCTGAGCCACCAGCCCGCCGCCAGCATGCCCTGCGGCTTCGCCGAGGG
>JAEULF010000237.1 GCA_016793965.1 Alphaproteobacteria bacterium
GGTCGCGGCCAAGCCGGACAGCCAGGACATCTGCTTCGTGCCGAGCGGCCGCTACGACGCGCTGGTGGCGCGGTTGCGGCCCGATGCGATGGAGCCGGGCGAGATCGTGCACGCGGACGGGCGCGTGCTCGGCCGGCACGAGGGCGTCGGCCGCTTCACCGTCGGCCAGAGGAAGGGGCTCGGCCTGGCGCCGCAGGACGCCGATGCCGAGCCGCTCTACGTGCTGGGGCTCGAGCCGGAGGCCAGGCGCGTCGTCGTCGGACCGCGAGCGGCGCTGGCGCGCGCGCATGTCGCGCTCGGCCCGCTCAACTGGCTGGGCGATGCGCCGCCCGACCCGGCCGGCGAGCGCGTGACGGTCAAGCTGCGCTCGTCGCAGCCGCCGGCGGCCGCGACGCTGCGCGCGCGGGACGGCGCCGCCGCGGTCACGCTCGACGAGCCTGCGTTCGGCGTCGCGCCGGGCCAGGCCTGCGTCCTCTACCGCGGCAGTCGCGTGCTCGGCGGCGCCGTCATCGTGCGGCTGCCGGCCGGCTAGGCGGGCAACGGGAATCGGGCAACGGGAATCGGGAGAGAGCGGCCATGGCGATGGACGGGAATGCCGGCGCGGCACTGCTGCCGGAGGACGGGACGCGGGGGACGCTGATCGGCCGGGCCTGGGATCCCGGCGCTGCCAACGGCCCCTGCGTCGTGGCGCTGCGCGGCGACCAGCTCGTCGACATCACGGCCATGGCGCCGACCGTCGCGGCCCTGCTCGAGCGGCCGGACGCCGTCGCCGTTGCCCGCAAGGCGGAAGGGCGGCCGCTCGGCCTGATCGCCGATGCCGCGCGCAACAGCTTCCCGGACGAGCGGGACGCGACGCGGCCATGGTTGCTCGCCCCTGTCGACTTGCAGGCGATCAAGGCCGCGGGCGTCACCTTCGCCGCGAGCCTGCTGGAGCGCGTCGTCGAGGAGCAGGCGCGCGGCGAGCCGGCCAAGGCGGCGGCCGTGCGCGCGCAGCTCGTCGGCGAGATCGGCGTCGATCTGTCGAAGGTCGAGCCGGGCTCGGCCGAGGCGCGGCGGCTCAAGGAGGCGCTGCAGAAGCGCAACCTGTGGTCGCAGTACCTGGAGGTCGGGCTCGGGCCCGATGCCGAGATCTTCACCAAGTGCCAGCCGATGGCGTCGGTCGGCTACGGCGCCGACATCGGCGTGCTCTCGACCTCGTCCTGGAACAACCCCGAGCCGGAGGTGGTGATCGCCGCCAACAGCCGCGGCCAGGTGGTCGGCGCCACCCTCGGCAACGACGTCAACCTGCGCGACTACGAGGGGCGCAGCGCGCTCCTGCTCTCCAAGGCCAAGGACAACAATGCGTCGAGCGCCGTCGGACCGTTCATCCGGCTGTTCGACGAGCATTTCGGCATCGACGACGTCCGCCGCGCCGATCTCGCGCTCACGGTCGAGGGCCTCGACCAGTTCGTGCTGCGCGGATCGAGCTCGATGCGCATGATCAGCCGCGACCCTCTCGATCTTGCCGGCCAGGCGCTGAACGCCAACCACCAGTACCCGGACGGCTATGTCCTGTTCATGGGCACGATGTTCGCGCCGACCGAGCAGCGCGGGCCGAAGGACGCCGCGGGCGGCGGCGGCTTCACCCACCATGTGGGCGACCGCGTGACCATCGCGTCGCCCAAGCTCGGCGCGCTCGTCAACCGCGTGCGCCATTGCCACGACATCGCGCCCTGGACCTTCGGCATCGGCGCGCTGATCGCCAACCTGGCGCGGCGGGGCCTGCTCAAGAACGCCTGACGTCGCTGCTACCGGAGGTTGCAGAGCGGGAGGCCGGCCGCTCGGCATAGGTTGCCTGGCTGGTTGACCCGGCGGCCGCGTCCCGGAACCCTGCGCGGTTCCTCGCAGGACGTCGCCCATGACCAAGGTCTTGTTCCAAGCTGCCATGCGCGGTCGCATGCCGATCGTGGCCGGCGCGCTGCTCGTCCTCCTGCTCGCGGCGGTCACCGCGGCGATCCTCTGGGACGCGCGCCAGCGGTCCCTGCGGGAGCAGGCGGTCGGGCTCGACCGGCTGGCGATCGCGCTGGCCGAGCAGGCGGAGCGGGCGCTCCAGGGCGTCGATCTGGCGGTCGTGGACGTGGTCGACGGCGCCTTGCGCGGCGACCTCGACGCACGGGCGATGCACTTGAAGCTGCGCGACTACGCGACGGCGCTGCCGCAGGTCAGCGCCTTCGCGGTGGCCGACGCCGCTGGCCGGGTCGTCCATTCGTCGCGGGTCTTGCCGCCCTACGACGACGACGTGTCGGGGCGCGCCGACTTCGAGGCCTTGCGCGGCGATCCCGCGCTCGCGCGGTTCCTCGGCGTGCTGGCGCCCGCCGCCCGCGGCGGCAGTGCCGCGATCAGCGTCGCGCGCCCCGTGCGCGATGCCGCCGGCGCCTTCGGCGGCATCGTGACGGCGTCGGTCGATCCGGTCTACTTCGAGAGCTTGTTCCGCCGCGTGAGCCCGGACGGCGGGACCATGTCGCTCGTCCATCGCGACACCACGCTGTATGCCCGTCATCCCCGGCGCGATGACCTGATCGGCCTGCCGCGCGCCGGCGCCGCGCCGCTGCTCGCGGTGCCGGACGGCGCGCCGGGGCTGTCCGGCCGGGCGCCGGGACCCGTCGACGGCGCGATGCGCCTCTTCAGCACGCGCGGCATCGATGCCTGGCCGTTGCTGATCGGCGTGTCGTTGCCCGTGGAAGCGGCGCTGGCGAGCTGGCGCCAGTTCGCGGTCGGCACCGGGGCGCTCGGCGGCGTCGTCGCGGCGGCGATCCTGCTGTTCGCGCTGCTCCTGCAGCGTGCTGGCGCCGCCGCCGCCGCGGCCCGCGAGCGCGCCGTCGCGAGCGAGCAGCGCCTGCGCGAGGCGATCGACAGCGTCGATCCGGCCATCTCGATCTACGGCCCGGACGAGCGGCTGCTTGTTTGCAACCGCGCCTTCCTCGCGCTCTTCGCGCCGATCGCCGAGCGCATCGTGCCCGGCGCGCATGTCGCCGACGTGCATCGCTGGGCGGCGCAGGCCGGCATGATCCCCGGCATCGCCGGCCGCGAGGAGGAATGGGTTGCCGAGCGCGTCGCGGCGCTGCGCGCTGGCCCGAACCGCGGCGAGCGCGCCTTCGCCGACGGCCGCTGGTTCCTGATCGCGCAGAACCGCATGTCGGACGGAGGCGCCGTCATCTCCCGCATGGACGTGACGGCGCTCAAGCAGCGCGAGACCCTGCTCGCGCATATGAGCCGGATCGCCGGGATCGGAGCCTGGGAGATCGACGTCGCGACCATGTCGCCGCGCTGGTCGGACGAGGTCTACCGCATCCACGACCTCGACCCTGCGAGCCGGCCCGACCTGTCGCAGGCGCTCGAGTTCTTTGTCCCCGAGGCGCGGGCGACGGTCGCAAAGGCGGTCAAGCGGGCCTTCGAGACGGGGGCGGGCTTCGACCTGGAAGCGCCGCTGATCACCGCCAAGGGACGGCGCATCTGGGTGCGGGCGACCTGCCAGCCGGAGATGAGCGGCGGGCAGTGCGTCCGCCTCCTCGGCGCCTTGCAGGACGTCACCGCGCGCCGCCTCGCCGACGATGCGCTCCGCGACAGCGAGGCGCGCTTCCGCGACTTCGCGCGAGCGACCGGCGACTGGGTCTGGGAGTTCGATGCCGACCTGCGCTTCACCTTCGTCTCGGAAGGCGTCGAGGCAGCGACCGGCATCAAGCCTGCGGACGTGGTGGGCATGCGGCGCGACGACGTCGCCGATCCCAGCCGTCCGGACGAGGACGGCTGGGCCGACAGCGTCGCGCGCGTCGAGCGGCGCGAGCCGTTCCGTGACATGCGCTTCCGGCGGATGACACCGCGCGGCGAGCGCTGGCTCGCCACGAGCGGCGTGCCCGTCTTCGCGTCGGACGGAACGTATTGCGGCTACCGCGGCTCGACCTCGGACGTCACGGAGCAGGTCGAGACCGAGCAGCGCGCGCGCAGCGCCGACGCGCGCCTGCGCGAGGCGATCGAGAGATTCCCGGAGTCGATCCTGCTGTGCGACGCCGAGAATCGGATCGTCTTCAGCAGCCTTGCGTTCCGGGAAGCCAACGCGATCGTCGCTGACAAGACGGTGCCTGGGACGCCGTTCGTCGAATTCCAGCGCGCCTGCCTCGCGCGCGGCGTCTATCCGGACGCCAAGGGCCGCGAGGAGCAATGGCTGGCCGAGCGCATGGCCCAGCGCCTGGCCCCGGGCCAGCCCATCGAGATGCAGCGCGGCGTGGGGCGGTGGGTGCTGGTCAAGGACGTCGCCTTCGAGGACGGATGGACCCTCGGCGTCGGCGTCGACATCACCGCGCGCAAGCGCGGCGAGCAGATCCTCCAGGAGAGCGAGGCGCGCTTCCGCGACCTCGCCGCGGCATCGGGCGACTTCTTCTGGGAGATCGACGCGGAGGATCGGTTCACTTGGGTCTCGGACGGCGTGGAGGCGTTCACCGGCGCTCCGGCGGCGGCAATCGTCGGCCGCAAGCGCGCCGAGGCCTTCCCGATGATCGACCCAGCCGGCGACGCTTGGAGCGCGCAGCGCGACGTGATCGAGCGGCGCGCACCCTATCGCGGCTACCGCATGCGCGTGCGCACGCCGCGCGGCGTGCTCTGGACGTCGGTCAGCGCCGTCCCGGTCTTCGCGCCGGACGGCACGTTCCGCGGCTACCGCGGCACGGCGACGGACGTGACGGCGCAGATCGCCCTCGAGCAAAGGGCGCGGCTCGCGGACGAGCGGTTGCGCGTCGCCATCGACGCGCTCGACCAGAGCTTCATGCTCACTGACGCGGACGACCGCATCGTCATCGTCAACCGGAGGATGCGCGAGGCGAATCCCGGCCTTTTCGAGAGCCTGGGCGAGAGGGCGACCTTCGCCGACTTCATCGAAGCGACGACAGCGCGGGGCCAGTATCCCGAGATGATCGGCCGCACCGCGCAGTGGTTGGCAGATCGTCGGCGCAGGCGGGATGCCGGCGGGGGCCGCTTCGAGCTGCGCCGCTCGGACGGGACGTGGGTCCTGGCGAACGACCTGCCGACGCCCGACGGCGGCACCGTGTCGACCGGCCTCGTCATCACCGCGCTCAAGCAGGCCCAGGCGGCGCTCGAGCTCAGCGAGGCGCGGTTCCGCGACTTCGCGCGCGCA
The DNA here is from genome assembly GCA_016793965.1 of Alphaproteobacteria bacterium. GTDB lineage: Bacteria > Pseudomonadota > Alphaproteobacteria > JAEULF01 > JAEULF01 > JAEULF01. Next base: position 5,168 of record JAEULF010000237.1, read on the forward strand.
TCGAGCGACTGGTTCTGGGAGTGGGACGCGGACATGCGCTGGACATACTTGTCCGACGGGGTCGAGGCCGCGACCGGCATCCCGCCGGCCGAGTGGGTCGGCATCCGCCGCGACGAGCCGGCCAGGCTGGCGGTCACCGACGAGGACGGTTGGGCCGCGCACCTGGAATCGATCAGGCGGCGCGAGCCGTTCCGGGACTTCCGCTTCCGGCGCAAGACCCCGAAGGGCGAGCGCTGGATGCGGACCAGCGGCGTGCCGGTCCATGACGCGGACGGGACCTTCCTCGGCTATCGCGGCTCGGGCGAGGACGTGACCGAGCAGGTCGAGCTCGCCCGCCGCGCGCAGCTCGCCGACGAGCGCCTGAAGGGCGCCATCGACGCACTGCCTCACCCCTTCGTGCTCACCGACCAGGATGACCGCTTCGTCCTCACCAACAAGTTCTTCCAGGAGCTAAACGCGCCAATCGCCGACACGATCGCACCGGGCAAGTCCTACATCGATCACTTGCGCGCCGTCGCGGCGGCAGGTCTGGCGCCGGCAGCCGTCGGGCGAGAAGAGGCATGGGTCGCCGATCGCATGCGCCAGCGCCTTGACCCGACCGGTCCCTTCGAGGTCCGCCGCCAGGACGGCCGCTGGTTGATCACGCACGAAAGCCGCATTCCCGGCGGCGGCGTCGCGATGGTCGCGGTCGAGATCACGTCGCTGAAGCAGGCCCAGGCCGCGCTGCAGGCGAGCGAGGGACGGTTCCGCGACTTCGCCAGCGCTTCCAACGACTGGTTCTGGGAGTTCGACGCGCAGTCGCGCTGGACCTACATGTCCGAAGGCGTCGAGGCGGCGACCGGCATCGCGCCCGCTGCCTGGATCGGCACGCGCCGGGACGACCCGAGCCGCCTCGCCGTCGTCGACCAGGACGCGTGGACCGCGCATCTCGCGGTGATCGCCAGGCGAGAGCCGTTCCGCAACTTCCGATTCCGCCGCCTCACGGCGCGCGGCATGCGCTGGTTCGCGACCAGCGGCATCCCCGTCTATGCAGCCGACGGCGCCTATCTCGGCTATCGCGGGTCGGCGAGCGACGTCACGGACCAGGTCGAGGCCGAGCGGCAGGCGCGGCTCGCCGACGAGAGGCTGCGCCTGGCCATCGATAGCCTGGACGAGACCTTCATCCTGACCGATTCCGACGACCGGATCGTCCTGACCAACAGGCGGTTCAGGGAGACGAATTCCCGCATCCTCGCGGCACTGCCGCCGCAGCCGAGCTTCGAGGCATACCTGCGCGCGGGGCTGGACGTCGGATGGTACCCTGAAGCGAACGGGCGTGAGGAGGCCTGGCTGTCCGACCGGCTCGCGCGCCGCATGCGCTCGTCCGGCCGCTTCGAGCTGCTGCGCGGGGACGGCACCTGGCTGCTCGTGAACGACTTGCTGGTGCAGGGGGGCGGCATCCTCACCGTCGGTGCGGACATCTCGGCGCGCAAGCGCGCGGACGCGGCATTGCGCGCCAGCGAGGAGCGCTTCCGCTCGGCGATCCAAGGATTGCCGGCGCTGGTCATGGTGACGGATCCGTCCGACACCATCGTCGTCTGCAACGACCCGCGCGAACGCTACAAGCACTACAAGGCACCGGTCCTGCCGGCCGAGGTCGGCGAGAGCTACATGTCGCGCTTCGTCCGCCTGATCGACTCCGGTCGCGTCGCGTCGCTGTTCGGGAAGAGCGTGGCGGAGCACCGGGACTGGATCGTCGCGGAGCGCGAGCGCCGTCGGCGCGATCCCGGCCCGCCTTTCGAGATGGAGCGCGTCGACGGCACCTGCCTCCTGGTCTGCGACAGCCTGCTCGCCGACGGCGGGTTGATCACCGTCGCCATGGACATCACGGAGCAGAAGCGCGCGCAGGCGGCGCTGCGCGCCAGCGAGGCGCGCTTCCGCGCCGCGATCGAGAGCCTGCCCGCGTCCTTCATCCTGACGGAGCCGGACGGTCGCGTCGCCGTCACCAACGAGCGCTTCGAGCATCACAACGCGGCGAGCAAGGTGCGCTTCGACCCCGCCGCCGGCTACGAGGCGCGCGTGCGGCGGCTCGTTGCTGGAGGCGAGGTCCGCAGCGTCATGGGCATCGACGCGCTCGCCGACCCGGAAGGCGCGATCGCGGCACGCCTGGCGCACTGGCGGCGGCCCACCGGCAGCTTCGAGGCGCAGCGCGCCGACGGGCGCTGGTACCTCGTGAGCGACCGCCGGCTCGACGACGGCGCCGCCATCACCATCTCGATCGACATCACGGCCCAGAAACTCGCGCAGGAAGCCGCGGAGGCGAGCGAGGCAAAGTTCCGTGCGGCCATCGAGGGCATGCCGGGCCTCATCTTCGTCACCGACGCGGACGACCGGATCGTCATCGTCAACAGCGCGCACGGGCATTTCGACGGCCTGCGGGACGCGTCGATACCGTCGGTCGGGACTTCCTACGAGGAGCATTTCCGAGGCCTGATCCGCCGCGGCGTGCTGGCGCAGGCGCTGGGAAGGCGCGTGGCGGACGATCCGGAGGCGGTCACGCAGGCGTGGCTGCGCTGGCGCCGATCCGACCCGTCGGACACGCAGGAGGTCGAGCGCTTCGACGGGGCGTGGATCCTCGTCAGCAGCCGCAGCCTGCCGGGCGGCGGCGTCATCAACGTCGCGCTCAACATCACCGACCAGAAACGGGCGCAGGAGGCTCTGCGCGCCAACGAGGCTCTCTTCCGCGCGACCGTGGAGGGCATGCCCGCACACGTCGTCCTGACCGACGCCGCCGACCGCATCGTCCTCACCAACAAGCTCTTCCGCGACACGAACGCGGCCGTCGCCGAGACGGTCGCGCCTGGAGAGCCGATCGAGGCGCATCTGCGCGCCGCGGCCGAGCGAGGGCTGGTCAGAGAGGCAGCAGGCCGGGTCGAAGAGTGGCTCGAGGCGCGGATGCGACGGTTCCGCAATCCCGGCGAGCCCTTCGAGCAGCAGCGCGGCGATGGTTCCTGGTCCTGGATCCAAGAGACGCGCATGCCGGACGGGGGCACCCTGTCCGTGCGCACGGACATCACCAGGCTGAAGAACGCGCAAGCCGCGCTGCAGGCGAGCGAGGCGCTGTTCCGGGCGGCGGTCGAGAGCCTGCCCGCCGGCTTCATCATGACCGACGCCGAGGACCGCATCGTGGTCTCCAACGAGCGCGTCAAGGAGATCAGCCCCGGGGCCGCGGTGCCGCTCGACGGCTCGATCACCTATTCCGAGCGCATCCGGCGGCTCGTCATGTCGGGCCAGGTCCGGTCGGTGCTGGGCATCGACGGGCTGAGAGACCCCGAGCGCGTGATCGAGGTGAGGCTGGCGCGCCGGAGGGAGCCGGGCGAGCCGATCGAGTTCGAGCGCGCCGACGGCAGCTGGTTCATGCTGCACGACCGGCGGCTCGGCGACGGCATGACGATCTCCATCGCCACGGACATCACGGCGCTCAAGCGCGCGCAGCAGGCGGCCCAGACGAGCGAGTCGCGCTTCCGCGCCGCGATCGAGAGCCTGCCCGCCGGCTTCGTGATGACCGACGCCGACGACCGGATCGTCATGAGCAACGAGCGCGTGCAGGAGTTCCATGCCGAGCACCCGATCCCGGTGGACGGCGCGATTCTCTATGCCGAGCGCATCCGCCGCCTGGTCCTGTCGGGCCAGTTCCGCTCGGCCCTGGGGATCGACGGCGCCCGCGAGCCAGAGCGCCTCATCGAAGCGCGGCTTGCCCGCAGGCGCGCTCCGTCGGAGCCGATCGAGGCGCTGCGGTCGGACGGCAGATGGGTGATGCTGCACGACCGGCGGCTCGACGACGGCTCGACCATCACGATCGGCACCGACATCACGGCGCTGAAGCGCGCGCAGCAGGAGGCCCAGACGAGCGAGGCGCGCTTCCGGGCGGCGATCGAGAGCCTGCCGGCCAGCTTCGTCATGACCGATGCGGACGACTGGATCGTGCTGACCAACGAGCGGTTCGTCGACCAGAACCCGAACCCCGCCGACATCCCGCGCGTCGGCAGGAAGTACGCCGACCGCGTGCGGGACCTGGTGATGCACGGCTCGGTGCGCGAGATGCTGGGGCAGAGCTTCCCGGAGCAGGCGGAGGCGATGATCGCGGCGCGCCTGCAGCGCCGGCGCGCGCCCTCCGGCTCCTTCGAGGTCGAGCGGTCGGACGGGCGCTGGTACCTCGTCAACGACAGCAGGCTCGCCGACGGCTCGACCATCACGATCTCCAGCGAGATCACCGAGCAGAAGCGCGCGCTCCAGGCGCTCCGGCTGAGCGAGGAGCGATTCCGCGCCTACTCCGAGGCGGCGGCCGATTGGTACTGGGAGCAGGACGAGAACCTGCGGTTCACCTTCGTGACCAGCTTCAATCCCAATGTTGCCGCCGTCGCCAACCCCAGCCATGTCGGCAAGACGCGGCGCGAGACGCTGCCGCTCGACGTCAGCGAGGAGCAGCTTGCGGCGCACGAGGCGGACCTCGCCGCGCGGCGGCCGTTCAAGGACTTCCGCTGCGCGCGCATCGATACCGAGGGCCGCAAGCGGCTGATCTCCCTTAGCGGGCGCCCGTGGTTCGACGAGGCCGGCACCTTCAGGGGCTACCGCGGCAGCGGCCGCGACATCACCGCCGAGGTGGCGCGCGAGCGCGCGGCCAGCGAGGCGCAGCGTCGCCTGGTCGAGGCCGCCGAGGCGAGCTCGGACGGCATCGCCTACTGGGACGCCGACGACCGGCTGGTCTTCTGCAACGAGGAGTACCGGCGCCAGGCGCCGCAGGCGGCGAGCATGCTCGTCCCCGGGCTTCGGTTCGCCGACTACCTGCGGCGCCTCGTCGATCTGGGGGTCGTCGGCGCGGACGGCATCGCGCCGGAGCGCTACTACGCCGAGCGGCTGGCAATGCACGGGTCGTTCGCTGGGTCGCACACGCAGCTCTGCGACGGTCGCTGGTACCGGATCGCCGAGCGGCGGACAGGCGACGGCGGCATCTTCATGACGTCGAGCGACGTCACGGACCTGAAGGAGCGCGAGGCGCAGCTCGTCGCCGCCCAGGCGGCCCTGGCGCAGAGCGCGGCGATGCTGCGCACCATCCTCGACACGGCGCTCGACGCGATCGTCGTCACGGACGGCGACGGCAGGATCTTCGCTTTCAACCGGGCCGCGGAGGAGATGTTCCGCGCGACGGCGGACCAGGCGATCGGCAGCGACGTGGCGTTGCTGCTCATCGCGGAGGACCAGCTGCGGTATGCAGCGGCCCTGGAGGGCGAGCAGGGGGACGAGCGCGGCGCCGGACTGCGCCTCGACCTGCGCGGCCGTCGCAGCGACGGCGGCGCATTCCCTCTGTCCCTGGCGTTGAGCACGAGCACGGTGGACGGGCGGCGCGTCAGGACGTTGATCCTGCGCGACATGTCGGAGCAGCAGGGCGCTGAGGAGGCGCGCCGCGCCTTGGCCGGACGGCTGCGCCAGGCCGAGCGGCTGAGCGTCCTCGGCATGCTCGCGGGCGGCATCGCGCACGACTTCAACAATATCATGACCCCAATTCTCGGCTATGCCCGCCTGCTGAAGGGCGACCTGCCGGACGACAGCCCGATGCAGGCCGACCTCGACCACATCCTGCAGGCCGCCTTGCGCGCGAAGGATATGGTGCAGCGCCTGCGCGCCCAGGCGCGCGGAGACGAGCAGGCGGCGCGGGTCATCGACGTCGATGTCGTCGTGCGCGAGGCGGTGGGGCTGGTGCGGCCGATGCTGAAGCTCGGCGTGCGCATCGAGGGACCGGAGCCGGCCGAGGGCCGGCTCGTGCTCGGCGACGAGTCGCAGCTCGTGCAGTGCGTGGTCAACCTCGCGATCAACGCCAACGACGCGATCGAGCCGCCGGCGGGAGGCGTCGGGCACGTCTGGGTCGGCGTCCTGGCGCGCCTGGCCGATCCCGCTGAGCTCAATAGGACCGGGACGGAGAAGGTGCCGGCGGTCGAGATCAGCGTCGCTGACGACGGCGCGGGCATGGACGAGGCGACGGTGGCCCGCGCCATGCAGCCCTTCTTCACCACGAAGGCGGAGCAGGCGGGCACCGGCTATGGGTTGAGCATCGTGCAGGACGTCGTGCGCGCGCACGGCGGCGCGGTGCGCATCACGAGCGCCCCGGGCGCAGGGACGACGGTGCGCGTGCTGCTCCCGCGCGCGGTCGCAGCGGCGTTGCCGCGTCCCCGGGCGAAAGCCGAGTCCGCCGCGGTGGCCGCGCGCGGCGAGACCGTGCTGGTTGTCGACGACGAGCCTGCCGTGCTCGATGTCATCGTCCGAATCTTGCGCCGGAGCGGCTACGGCGCGATCGGCACGACGTCGGCGGAGCGCGGGCTGTCGATTCAGCGCGAGGCGCGGCCGCGCCTGGCCGTCATCGACCTGGCCATGCCGGAGATGCCGGGGCAGGAGCTGGCGAAGCGCCTGCGCGGCCAGGATCCCGCGATCGCGCTCCTGGTCGTGACGGGCAACCTCACGCCGGGCGCCGAGCAAGCGCTGCGCCAGATCAGCGTGAGCGCCGTGCTCGACAAGCCGGTCGCGCCAGAGGTGTTGCTGTCCGCAACGCAGAAGGCGCTGGCGCCGGATGCCGGGCCGGCCAACGGCCATCGACCGGCGAGGACCAGCCGCACCAGAACCTAGGCCCGACGCGCTAAGTCCTTGAAGGGATTGGTAGCAGCGGACGGATTTGAACCGCCGACCAAGGGATTATGATTCCCCTGCTCTACCGCTGAGCTACGCTGCCACGATCCCACAGGTGGCGGCGCTGTAGCCAGTCCGCAAGCCTGGGAGGCGGATGCTTATGCAAGCCGCCCGCCGATGTCAACGGCACCTCCCGCAAGCCTTTCGCCGGACGCTGCGGAGGTCGGCGGCGCAGCACCGCCGGTCGATCTGCCCAGGGGGCGCACTCCTGCCGCGCGCGGCAACCCTCCTGCGGCGGGAAACTCCAGGAAATCTGCGGCATTCCAGCCTTGCAAAGCAGCGGCAAAGCTGGTGTCCTGTTCAGCGGGTGGGACAGCGTCGCCAGGAAGGCGCCCGGCATCGCCTCTGGCGGTGGAACGGGTGCGTCCGCCGCGACGCGTCCCTTGGTCCGGCACGACGGACTGCGGGCGCCGTGGCACCCTGGCGAGCCGCGGCGTTCACCGCTCCTTATGGGATGCCGGGGTAGAGGCTCAGCATGGACGCCACTTTCGAACGCCTTGCCTTCGCGACCGACGAGTCGGCCCCGGATCGCGGTGCCGGAGCGAGTGCCGCTCCGTCTCCGGCAGCAGCAGCCCAGCAGGCCGACGCCATCCTCTCGGATGCGTCGGTGATCGACGCGCGGTCCGGCGGCTCGCTCGTGCTGCCGGCTGGGGATTTCGCGCTCGACGCCGAATGGGTGCGCGAGGGCGGCGACCTGCTGATGGTCGGCGCCGACGGCCGCGTCCTCACGCTTGCGGGGTACTACGAGGGGGCGGTGCCGGATCTCGTCACCGACGCCGGCTCCGTTCTCTCCCCCGGCCTGGTGGCGGCGGTGGCGCGGGTCGTCGCCGTTGCCGGAAGCGCCGCCGACGCGGCGGGAGGCGGCGCGAGCGACGGCGGCATGACCGACAGCGCCGCGACCAGTTCCGGCTCCGGCATCGATGCGCCCCTCCAGCTCGCGCAGCTGGCTGGTTCGTCCGTCGCCATCGGCAAGGTCGAAGAGGTCAAGGGCACGGCGACGTCGCGCGGCGGCGGCGGCGGTAGCGGGCGGCTCAACGTCGGCGACCCGATCTACCAGAACGACGTGATCGAGACCGGCGGCGGCGGTGCGGTCACGCTGCGCTTCAACGACACGACCAAGTTCTCCGTCGGGCAGAATGCCCGCATGACGCTGGACAAGTTCGTCTACGACCCGGGCTCCGGCGCCGGCGAGATGAGCGTCTCGGTCGTCAAGGGCGTGTTCCGCTTCGTCTCCGGCAAGGTCGCGCACTCGGCCGAGGACGCGATGCAGGTCAAGCTGCCGGTCGGCACGATCGGCGTGCGCGGCACGCACGTCGTCGGCCAGGCGGACGCGAACGGCCCGAACACCCGCGTCACGCTGCTGGAGAACCCG
>JAEULF010000276.1 GCA_016793965.1 Alphaproteobacteria bacterium
ATCGCCGCGATCGTCGGGTCGATCTGGTCGCGCAGCGCGTTGAACATGTTGCGCGTCAGCGTCGAGTTGCTGCCGCCGGAGACGAACATGGAGACGATGACCTCGTCGAACGAGGTCAGGAAGGAAAGGACGGCGCTCGACACCACCGCGAAACGGATCTGCGGCAGCGTCACCAGGAGGAACGCCTGCAGGCGCGGCGCGCCGAGGCTGCGCGCTACCATCTCCTGCGTCATGTCGAAGCTCTTGAGCGCCGAAGTGACGACCATCAGGACGATGGGGATCGCCAGCATGCCGTGCGCGAGCACGATGCCAGCCATGGTGTTCACGAGCTTCAGCTTGACGTAGGCGTAGAAGACGCCGATGCCGACCAGGATGATCGGCACGATGATCGGCGTCACGAGGAAGACGTAGATCGCCCGCTCGAATTGGAAGCGGGAGGCGAACAGGCCGTACGCCGCCATCGTCCCCAGCAATGTCGCGACGATGGTCGTCAGGAAGCCGGCGGCGAAGGACGTGACCGTCGCCTGCATCCAGGCGGCGGACCCGAAGTAGTTCTCGTACCAGCGCAGCGACCATTGCCGCGGCGGGAACTCCAGGTACTGCGAGGCCGAGAAGGACATCGGGATGACGATGAGCGTCGGCAGCACGAGGAAGGCGAGGATCAGCGCCGCGAGACCATAGAGCCAGAGCCGCGCGCCGTGCGTGACCTGGGTCTCCGACGCCGGGCGCTGCAGCCAGCTCATCGGCCGTGGCCTCCGCCGAGCACCTGGTCGAGCCGCAGCATGCGCGACGCCAGCCACAGGAAGGCAAGGGTCAGGACGAGAAGGACGACGCCGAGCGCGCTCGCCGCGCCCCAACTGAAGAACAGCTCGATGTCGTTGGCGATGCGGTTGGCGACGAGGATGATCGTGCCGCCGCCGAGCACGGCCGGCGTGACGTAGAATCCCAGGCAGAGGATGAAGACGATCAGCGCCCCCGCGGCGAGGCCCGGCATCGACAGCGGCACGAACACGAGCCAGAAGGCTCGAACCGGCCCGGCGCCGAGGTTGGCCGCGGCCTTCAGGTAGTCGCGGTCGATCGCGCGCATCGACCCGTAGACCGGGAGCACCATGAACGGGAGCATGATGTGCACCATGCCGATCAGCGTGCCGGTCATGTTGTGAACGAGCTTGAGCGGCTCCTGCCACAGGCCGAGCTCGATCGCCCACTTGTTCACCAGCCCCTGGCGCTGCAGCAGGACGAGCCAGGCATAGGTGCGCACGAGAAGCGACGTCCACAGCGGCAGCATCACCGCGATCATGCAGAGGTTGGCGGCGCGCACCGGCAGCTGCGACAGCACATAGGCGAGCGGAAACCCCAGCAGCGCGCAGATCGCCGTCGTGACCAGGCTGACCTCGAACGTCGCGCGGAAGATGCGCGCGTAGGAGGGCTGCTCGACGAGGCGGCGATAATGCTCCAGGCTGAGGCTGCCGTCGTCGGCGAGGAAGGACAGCCAGAACAGCCAGGCCACGGGGATCGCCATGGCGACGAGGACCAGGACGAACGCGGGCGACGCCAGTCCGAGCAGCGCCCAGCGCTCGCGCGCGGCGTCGCGGCGCAAGCCCGCGGCGTTCGGCCGTGATGCGTCGTCGCCGTGCATCTCCGCCCCCGTGCCGGCCATTCTGCTACGCCTCCGCGTCCGCCAGCAGGATCGTGTCCGCCGGGCTGAGCCCGAGCGTCACCTCGGCGCCGGGCGCGGGCGCTGCCGCCATCGCGCGGCTGCTCGCCACGCCGCGGGCGCCGACCTCGGTGCCGTCGGCCAGCACGACGCGGACGAGGAAGCTGTCGCCCTGGTAGACGACGTCGCGCACGCGGCCGGCGATCAGGTTCATGCCCGGCTCGCCGGCCGGGCCCAGGAGCTGCAAGCGCTCGGGGCGTACCATCAGGACGCAGCGCCCCGGCCCGGGCGGCGCCTGCGCGGCCTGCAGCGGCCGGCCGCCGAGGAAGGCGGCGCCGTCCCGCACCGCGACAGGGATGAAGGTCGACTCGCCGATGAACTCGGCGACGAACCGGTTGGCCGGCTGCTCGTAGATCCGCCGCGGCGCGTCGAGCTGCATGACGCGACCGTGGCTGATCACCGCGATGCGGTCGGACATCGTCAGCGCCTCGCGCTGGTCGTGCGTGACGTAGACCGTGGTGATGCCGAGCCGCTCGTGCAGGCCGCGCAGCTCGATCTGCATGCGCTCGCGCAGCTGCTTGTCGAGCGCGGAGAGCGGCTCGTCCATCAGGAGGATGCGCGGCTCGAAGACGATGGCGCGAGCGAGCGCCACGCGCTGGCGCTGGCCGCCGGAGAGCTGGTCGACGCGGCGGCTGCCGTATCCGCCGAGCTGCACCGTCTCCAGCGCCTGCTCGACGCGCCGGTCGCGCTCGGCGCGCGGGACGCGGCGCAGCTTCAGCGGGAAAGCGACGTTGGCCGCCACGTCCATGTGCGGGAACAGCGCGTAGTTCTGGAACACCATGCCGACGTCGCGCTTGTGCGGCGGCAAGCGCACGACCTCGGCGTCGCCGAACTTCACGCTGCCGTGGTCCGGGCGCGCGAAGCCGGCAAGGATCATGAGGAGCGTCGTCTTGCCCGAGCCCGAGGGCCCGAGCAGCGTCAGGAACTCGCCGCGCCGCACGTCAAGGTCGACATGGTCGAGCGCATGGACCGTGCCGAACGCCTTGGTGAGCTGTCGGATCGTGATCGGCAACGGCTCGGCGCGCGCCATGAGGCGAGGTCTCCGGTGCGTTCGGCGGTCAGCAAAGGCTGGGGCGGGGAGGCGCCCGGTACGGCGGCGCAGGAGGCGGCGCGCGGCGCGCCGCCTCCCCGACCGCGAGCGATCCTGTCACGCCAGGACCGTCACTCCGTCAGCATGTTCTGGTAGGCCGCCGCGGCATCGGCCTCGAACTTGATGTACCAGTTCAGGTCGATGGTGAGCTGCTTCGCCGCGTTGTCGGGGTGCGACGGCAACGTCTTGGCGTAGGCTGCGTCGATCGCGCCGATCTCGTAGGCCTTCTTGTTGGTCGGGCCGTACGTGATGTACTTGGTGAACTCGGCCTGGTACTGCGGCTTGCTGATCTCCGCCAGGAACTTCATCGCTAGGTCCTTGTTGGGAGCGCCCTTGGCGATGGCGTAGCAGTCATAGTCGAGGAGCGCCTGGTTGAAGGTGTAGGCGACCGCGGCGCCGTCCTTCTTGACGACGTCGAAGCGGCCGTTCCAACCGGTCACCATATCAACCTCGCCGTCCTTCATGAGCTGGGCGTGCTGCGCGCCCGAGGCCCACCAGACCGCGATATGCGGCTTCAGCTCCTTGATCTTCTTGATCGCGCGATCGATGCCGCCAGGCGCCGAGAGCACCTCGTAGACCTTCCCCGGCGGCACGCCGTCCGCCATCAGCGCAGGCTCCAGCGCTCCGGCGACGCCCTTGCGGTACGAGCGCTTGCCCGGGAACTTCTTGACGTCCCAGAAGTCGGCCCAGCTTTGCGGTCCCTTGTCGCCGTATGTCTTGGTGTTCCAGGCGAGCACGGTCGAGAAGACGTCGCCGCCGACGCAGAAGTCCTGCTTCAGGCTCGGGTAGAAGCTCGAGACGTCGATCAAGGAGTAGTCGAGCTTCTCTAGGATGCCCTCGGCGCCGGCGCGGGCAGCGCTGCCGGAGCCGCTCGCCACGACGTCCCAGGTGACCGAGCCGGCCTTCACGCGCAGCCGCAGGTCGGCGATGCCGGTGTAGGTCTCCTCCTTGACCTTGATGCCCATGGCCTTCGCGGCCGGCTGGAACAGCGCCTTGCTCTGCGCCTCCTGGTAGGAGCCGCCGAAGGAGACGACGGTCAGCTCCTGGGCGCCAGCCGCGGCCGCCAGCGCGCAGCTCGCGGCAAGGGCAGCACCGATAACGTGCAGTCTCGACATGATGGTCTCCTCCCCCGTTCCTGTTCGGCCCCGCTGATCCGCGGGTCCCCCATCAGCGCAGGCTGTCGGGCGGCCGGCGCGGGGAACAGGGCCATTCTGGAATTTAGAGCGGACCAGTGGGACTTAGCACGCCCATTCGCTTCTGATGCGGCGCCGCTTTCGACTAGACTTGTCCATGAGAGGACCACGCACCGGCAGGAACGAGCGAGCAGCATGACCAGCGACGTGTTCACGACCGACTTCAAGGCCGCGCCCTACTGGTGGGACCAGGTGCCGCGGCCGCGCATCGACGTGCCGGCGTTGCCGGCGAAGGCCGATGTCGTCGTGATCGGCTCCGGCTACACCGGCCTGCACGCGGCCTTGCAGACGGCGCGCGCCGGGCGGCACACGGTCGTGCTCGATGCCGAGGACGCCGGCTGGGGCTGCAGCACGCGCAACGGCGGGCAGATCTCGACCAGCATCAAGCCGAGCTTCGACGACCTGGCGAAGCGCCACGGCGCGGATCGGGCCTTCGGCATCATCAAGGACGGCCAGGACTCGCTCGCCTGGATCGGGCAGTTCGTCGCGGCCGAGCGGATCGATTGCGACTTCCGCGTCGTCGGCCGCTTCCATGCCGCGCACAACCCCGCGCAGTACGAGGCGCTCGCGCGCCGCAGCGCAAGCCAGCCCAAGGGCCTCGAGGTGCCGGTCGAGATGGTGCCTCGAGCCGAGCAGCGGCGCGAGCTCGGCACCGACATCTACCACGGCGCCGCGGTCTACCTGAGGCACGCGAGCGTCGATCCCGCGCGCTACCACCAGGGCCTGCTCGAGCGCGTGCAGCAGTCCGGCGCCGTCGTCGTGCCGCACGCGGCTGCGACGGGAATCGAGCGCTCCGGCAGCGCCTTCAATGTGGCGACGGCGCGAGGAACGATCGCGGCGCGCGACGTGATCGTCGCGACCAACGGCTACACCGGCACGGTGACGCCCTGGCTGCGCCGGCGCGTCATCCCGATCGGCAGCTACATGATCGCGACCGAGCCGCTCGCGCCCGAGCTCATGGCGCGCCTGATGCCGAAAGGCCGCATCGTCAGCGACACGCGCAAGGTGGTGTTCTACTACCGGCCGTCGCCCGATGGCCGGCGCATCCTGTTCGGCGGCCGCGTCTCGCTCAACGAGACGAACCCGCGCGTCAGCGGGCCGAAGTTGCGCCTCGACCTCGTGAAGATCTTCCCCGAGCTCGCGGCGACGCGCATCAGCCACTCCTGGGCCGGCTTCATCGCCTACACCTTCGACGAGCTGATGCATCTGGGGACGCATGACGGCATCCACTACGCCATGGGCTACTGCGGCGCCGGCGTCGGGACGGCGAGCTATTTCGGCATGCGCATCGGCCAGCAGCTGCTCGGGCTGAAGGAGGGACGGACCGCGCTCGACGGCCTGGCCTTCCAGACCAGGCCCTTCTACAGCGGCAATCCCTGGTTCCTGGCGCCGTCGATCCGCTACTACCGCTGGCGCGACAGCCGGCCGGTCTGAGGCGTTCGCCTCAGCCGCCGAAGCCGCCCATGAAGCGCTCAAGCAGTCGGCCGATGAGAGCGAGGTTATAGCCGCCCTCCTGGACGATGGCGGTCGGCAGGCCCAGGCCGCCGATCTTCGCCCCCGCGCGCGCGAAGCCGTCCTCGCTGACGGAGAGGTAGCGCAAGGGCTCGTGCTCGCTCGCGTCGAAGCCGAGGCTGAGGACCAGCGCTTCCGCGCCGACCTGGCGGACCCGATCGAGCCCGGCGTCGAGCGCTGCCAGCCAGGCGTCGTCGCCGGCGAAGCGCGGCAGCGGCAGGTTCATGTTGAAGCCCGCGCCGGCGCCGACGCCGCGCTCGTCGGCATGGCCGGTGTACCAGGGGTAGTAGCCGTGCGGATCGCCGTGCAGGGAGACGAACAGCACGTCCGACCGCTCCCAGAAGATGCCCTGCGTGCCGTTGCCGTGATGACTGTCGATGTCGAGGACCGCGACTCGCGCGGCGCCGCGCGCGCGCAGCCGCTCGGCGGCAAGAGCGGCGTTGTTGATGAAGCAGTGACCGGCCGCGCGGGCGGCGTAGGCGTGATGCCCCGGCGGCCGCGCCAGCGCATAGGCGGAGCGCCCCGCTGCCGCTTCCTCGGCGGCGGCCAGCGCGCATTCCGCCGCGGCGACGGCTGCGGGCCAGGTATCCGCCGTGAAGGGGCAGGACGTGTCGAACGTGTACCACCCGAGGCGCCCGACCAGGCCCTCCGGCCTGCGGGCGCCGCTCGCCAGCATCTCCGGGCAGGGATGCACGTTGGCGACGAGCTCGGGTCCGGGATCCGGCAGCGCCGCCCACGCCGCCGGCGCGTCGCGCAGGAAGTCGAGATAGTCGGGATCGTGCACGACCTCGAGCGCCCCCCGCGTCACCGCGGGAGGCGCCGTCAGGTCGAAGCGCAACGACCGGCAGGCGTCCAGCAGCGCGTCGCAGCGCTCGGGCACTTCGAAATTCGGCTTCACGGCACCGCGCTGCAGGGAGAACCGCGGCGCATGCGCGCGCTGCACGGCGTTCCAGAAGGCCTTCATGTCGTGATGCCTCACGCGAACAAGTGAAGGCCGGGGCTCGGCCTGCGGACCATCATCCTAGACGCAGACGCCCTGCGCGCATTCGGCCGATCGTCATGGTCTGACGGAAGATTTCAGAATGGCTATCGCGACAGGTCGACGCTTCACTTATCGTGCTGCCATGGGAAGTCCCGAATGTCACGGGAAGACAGGGAGACCTCTACGATGACCAAGCTCTTCGTGCCAACCCGCCGCGACGTGCTGCGGACGGCAGCCATGGCGCCGCTCGGCTTGATGACGCTGTCGCAGGCCATGGCCCAAGGCGTGGCCCCGAAGCGGGGCGGCACCCTCACCACCATGATCACGCCGGAGCCGCCGATCCTGGTGCTCGGGGTCAACAACCAGGGCCCGACCGGCATCGCCGCCGCCAAGATCTACCAAGGGCTCGTCAAGTTCTCGCCCACGCTGGAGCCCCTGCCGGAGCTGGCGCAGAGCTGGACGATCAGCGACGACAAGCGCACCTATACCTTCAGGCTGCAGCCGAACGTGAAGTGGCACGACGGCAAGCCCTTCACCGCCGAGGACGTCATCTTCTCGGTCATGAAGTTCCACATGGAAGTGGCGCCGCGCGCGCGCTCGATCTTCAGCAAGATCACCGAGGCGAAGGCGATCGACCCGGTGACCGTCAGCTTCACGCTGGACGCGCCGTTCCAGCCCTTCCTGCTGATGTTCCAGGTCACCGCCGCCTCGATGGTGCCGAAGCACGTCTATGACGGCACCGACTACCGCAACAACCCGGCCAACCAAACGCCGATCGGCACGGGTCCTTTCCGCTTCGTCGAGTGGCAGCGCGGCAACTTCATCCGCCTGCGCCGCAACGAGGACTATTGGAAGCCGGGCCAGCCCTATCTTGACGAGATCATTTTCCGCGTCGTGCCCGACGGCCAGTCGCGCGCGCTCGCGCTGCAGACAGGCCAGGCGCAGCTCGCCGCCTTCAACGACATCGAGCCGTTCGACGTGCCGCGCTTCCGCGCCATGCCCAACATGGAGGTGACGTCGCGCGGCTGGGAGTACTTCGCGCCGCTCTCCTGGATCGAGATCAACCACCGGGTCAAGCCGTTGGACGACCCGCGCGTGCGCCAGGCGATGAGCCACGCCATCGACCGCAAGTTCATTCTCGACCGGCTCTGGTTCGGGGTCGGCAAGGCAGCGACCAGCCCGATCGCCTCCGGCACGCGCTTCCACGACCCGTCCGTCAAGCTGCAGGCCTTCGACCCGCGTGCCGCTTCCGGCCTGCTCGACGCGGCCGGGCTGAAGCCCGGCGCCGACGGTGTCCGTTTCTCGGTCCGCCACCTGCCGCTGCCCTACGGCGAGGTCTGGGCGCGCCTGTCGGAGTACCTGCGCACCGCCATGCGCCAGGTCGGCATCGAGCTGAAGCTGGAGGCAAGCGACGCCGGCTCCTGGGCGCGTCGCATCGGCGACTGGGACTACGACACCTCGATCACCTACCTCAACCAGTTCGGCGACCCCACGCTCGGCGTCGAGCGCAGCTACGTCTCGAGCAACATCAAGAAGGTCACCTTCACGAACACGGGCGGCTACGCCAACCCGAAGGTCGATGCGCTGTTCGAGAAGGCGCGCGTCTCCGGCGACGCCAAGGACAGGCAAGCGGCGTTCAGCGACGTTCAGAAGCTGCTGGCGGAGGAGATCCCCCAGATCTGGCTGCTGGAGATGGCCTTCCCGACCATCCACGACAAGCGGGTGCGGAACGCCGTGGTGAACGGCGAGGGCATCTACTCCTGCTACGACGACGTCTTCCTGGCGTGACGAACCGCTGCACGGCGGGCCGGGCGGGCCCGGAGCGGCGCCCCCGCGCGGCAGGGGCGCCGACGTGACGAAGCTCGCGCGGGTCGCCGCCCTCCGCGCGGCGAAGATGGCGACGGTGCTCCTGGCCATCGTCGTCATCAACTTCCTCCTCATCCGCGCCGCGCCCGGCGACCCGGCGAGCGTCATCGCCGGAC
>JAEULF010000282.1 GCA_016793965.1 Alphaproteobacteria bacterium
CGGCCGGAACAGCCGGTGCCGTCGCCGCTCCGGCGGTCGTCCGAGCGCAAGCGAGCTTCAACTGGAAGATGACCAGCGCCTACGGCCCGAAGGCCGCCTTCTACTCGGTCGGGCCGGGCAGCGCTACCGACCTCGCCAAGCGCATCGAGACGATGTCGGGCGGGCGGCTGAAGATCCAGTTCTTCGGCGCGGGCGAGCTGATCCCGGCGATGGAGGGCTTCGACGCCGCCTCGGCCGGCACGGTCGAGATGAACTACGGCAACGCCTATTTCTGGACCGGCAAGAGCTTCGCCGCGCAGTACTTCACCGCCGTGCCCTTCGGGCTGAACTTCCAGGGCGTCAACGGCTGGCTCTACGAGGGCGGCGGCATGGACCTCTACCGCGAGGTCTACGACAAGTTCGGCCTGGTCGCCTTCCCCTGCGGCAACACCGGCGTGCAGATGACGGGATGGTTCCGCAAGCCGATCGCGACGGTCGACGACTTCAAGGGCCTGAAGATGCGCATCCCCGGCCTGGCCGGGCGCGTCTACCAGAGCCTCGGCGTCGACGTCCGCCTGCTTCCCGGCGGCGAGATCTTCCCGGCGCTCGAGCGCGGCGTCATCGACGCGGCGGAGTTCGTCGGTCCGTTCCTCGACCGCCAGCTCGGCCTGCACAAGGTCGCCAAGCACTACTACACCACCGGCTGGCACGAGAACGCGACGGTGTCCGAGCTGGCCATCAACAAGAAGGCCTGGGACAGCCTGCCGGCCGATCTGAAGGCGATCGTCGAGAACGCCTGCGCCGCCTGCAACGCGGTGAGCGAGGCCTGGTGCCAGAAGAACAATTCCGAGGCGCTCGACGACCTGGTGAAGAACAACGGCGTCATCGCGGCGCCGCTGCCCGACCCGGTCGTCGCGGCGCTGCGCACGGCGACGGCGAAGGTGCTCGACGAGGCCGTCGCCAAGGACGCCTTGGTCAAGAAGGTCCATGACAGCTACTTCGCCTTCAAGGCGAAGTTCGACAAATGGGCGGCGATCAGCGAGGGCGTCTATCACGCCAAGATCCGCGGCTGACGAGACTGCGAGGGAAGCGCGCGGACCCCGCCCCGACCCTCCCCGTGCTGCGCACGGGGAGGGGGAAGCACGGCGCTCTTCCCCCTGCCCGTCGCGCCAGCGATGGGGAGGGCCGGAGAGGGGCAAGGATCGGACAGAAACGATCGTCGGCATGACGCTGTCGAAGCGCCCGTCTCGACGGATGAGAAGGCGACGGGATGCCCGCAGGCGCAACCATCATCGAGGTACGGCATGACGCAGGCATTGCGATCCCTGGCCGATGGCATCGACGCCGTCGTCGATCTCATCGGACGCGTCACCGCATGGTCGAGCTTCGCGCTGGTGCTCGTCATGGCGACCAACGTGCTGCTGCGCTACCTGTTCTCGACCGGATCGGTCTGGGCGCAGGAGCTGGAATGGCACCTGATGGTGCCGATCTGCCTGTTCGGCATGGCCTACGCGCTGCGCCACGGCGAGCATGTCCGCGTCGACGTTCTCTTCGCGCGGTACTCGCCGCGCGCCAAGGCAGCGGTCGACCTGCTCGCGGCCCTGGTCGCGATCGCCGTGTGCGCCCTGGTGATCCACTACAGCCTCGCCTATGTCGGCCAGTCCTGGCGCAACAGCGAGGGCTCGGCCAATCCCGGCGGCATCCCCTGGCGCTGGGCCCTGAAGGCGCTCATCCCCGTCGGCTTCAGCCTGTTCCTGCTGCAATCCGTCGCCGAGGCGCTGCGCGCCGGGCTGCGGCTGCGCGACGGCCACTGATGCCTGCACCGCGCTTTGCCCCGCCCCGACCCTCCCCGACCCTCCCGCTGACCTAACCCAGGACCGTCCATGCCGCTCAACGAGCTCCTCGCGCTGCTCATGCTCATCGCCTTCTTCGGCCTGCTGCTGGCCGGGCTGCCGGTGGCGCTGACGCTCGCCCTCTCCGGCTTCGCCTTCGGCTTCATCGGCTTCGGCTCTGCGCTGTTCAACCTGCTGCCGAGCCGCATCTTCGGCTCGACCGCGAACTACACGCTGCTGGCGATCCCGCTCTTCGTGTTCATGGGCGTCATGCTGGAGAAGTCGCGGCTCGCCGAGGACCTGATGGAGGTGGTCGGGCACCTGGCCGGCGGGCTCCGGGGCGGGCTCGGCGTCGGCATCATCCTGGTCGGCGTTATGATGGGCGCCACGACCGGCATCGTCGGCGCCACGGTGGTGACGCTCGGGCTCCTGACGCTCCCCACCCTGCTGCGGCGCGGCTACGACAAGGGTCTCGCCTGCGGCACGATCTGCGCGTCGGGCACGCTCGGCCAGATCATCCCGCCGAGCCTGATCCTGATCCTGCTCGCCGACATCATGAACGAGTCCGTCGGCACGCTGTTCGCGGCGGCGGTGATCCCCGGCCTGCTGCTGGCGTCGCTCTACGTCCTCTACGTCCTCGGCCTCGGCCTGGC
The DNA here is from genome assembly GCA_016793965.1 of Alphaproteobacteria bacterium. Taxonomy (GTDB): domain Bacteria; phylum Pseudomonadota; class Alphaproteobacteria; order JAEULF01; family JAEULF01; genus JAEULF01. Next base: position 2,465 of record JAEULF010000282.1, read on the forward strand.
GCGGCCGGGCGCCGTGCCGGCGGTGCCCGCGGAGGAGCGCCGGGCGCTGGCGCGCGGCGACCTCTGGGCCAAGCTGCTGCGCGTGGCGCTGCCGCCGGTCGGCCTCGTCGTCGCCGTGCTCGGCTCGATCATCGCGGGGATCGCGGCGCCGACCGAGGCGGCCTCGATGGGGGCGCTCGGCGCCATCGCGGTGACGGCGCTCGGCCGCCGCTTCTCCTGGACTGTGCTCAAGGAGACCGTGCAGGCGACGACCAAGATCACGGCGATGATGATGTTCATCCTGATCTGCGCCCAGGTCTTCTCGCTGGCGTTCAGGGGCCTCGGCGGCGAGCGCCTGGTCAGCGACATGTTCGCCTTCCTGCCCGGCGGCATCGACGCCAGCGTCTGGTACATGCTGGCGATCATCTTCCTGCTGGGATTCTTCATCGAGTGGATCGAGATCAGCTACATCGCCGTGCCGCTGTTCCTGCCGATCTTCCAGGCGGCCAATGCCGACCTGGTGTGGATCGCCACGCTGATCTGCGTGATGCTGCAGACCTCGTTCCTGACGCCGCCCTTCGGCTGGGCGCTGTTCTTCCTGCGCGGCGTGGCGCCGCCGGAGATCACGACCGGCGACATCTATCGCGGCGTCGTGCCCTTCGTGGCGCTGCAGGTGCTCGGGGTCGCGATCGTGTTCTTCCTGCCCGGCCTCGCGATCTGGGTGCCGAAGGCGATCGGCTGGTAGCCGGCCCCGCCCGCGGGCCTTGCCGGGCGGAGACCGCGACTCCAGTTCCTTGGCGGACATCGTCCGTGGAGGAAGCCCATGGCCCTGCGCGCCGCCGCCCTTGGCCTCGCCCTCGCTCTCGGCGCGACCGGCATCGCCGTGGCGCAGGGGGTGCCGCCGCCGGCTCCCGGACGCTCCGCGATGCCGGTGCGCCCGCTCGCCGACGCCGAGCTCCTGGAGGCGCTGCGCCAGGGCGGCCTCGTGCTCTACATCAGGCACACGGCCACCGACTTCAGCCGCAACGACGCGAAGTCGCGCCATGCCGCCGACTGCGCCAACCAGCGCCCGCTGACGGACGAAGGCCGCGCGCAGGCGCGCCGCATCAGCGCGGCGCTGAAGCAGCTCGACGTACCGATCGCGCGGGCGCTGGCGAGCCCGCTCTGCCGCACGGTCGAGACCGGCGAGCTGGTCTTCGCCCCGCTCGTCCAGGGCCAGATCGAGCCGGACGTCCGCGCACGCGGCGAGCGCTCCGCCGACGGCGACGATTACGCCGGACTGCGCGCGATCTTCCGGCAGGCCCTGCCGCCCGGCGGCAACCTGGGGATCGCCAGCCACGGCAACCCCTTCGTCGCGATCGCCGGTGCGCCCTATCTGGCCGAGGGCGAGATGGCGGTGGTCCGCCCGCTCGGGAGCGACTTCGAGGTGATCGCGCGCATCCGGCACGAGGACTGGGAACGGCTGCTCAAGCCGTGATGCCCTGCCCTGCGGGAACCATCCGGCCGCCGCCGCTCACGCCGGCGGGATGAAAGGCTGCTGGATCGCCTGGAACGCCGGCAGCGCCTCGAGCCGCGCGGCATGGGCGGCGAGCGCCGGATACCCCTCCAGCGGCGCCAGGCCCGGATGCGCCTCGCCGATGAAGCGCAGCATGGCAGCGACGGCGACGTCGGCATGGCCGATGCGCGCGCCGAACCAGTAGGCACCGGGGCGGCCAGCGCGATCGGCTTCGAGGGCGGCAAGGGCGCCGATGACTTGCGCGCGACAGCGGTCGACCCAGGTTTGCGACACCTCGCGGTGCAGCCGCTTCTCGTAGAACAGGCTGACC
>JAEULF010000291.1 GCA_016793965.1 Alphaproteobacteria bacterium
GGTGGCAGGGGGCGATCTCGCCGGGCAGGATGAGCTGCAGACCGGCATAGAGGCTCTGGGTGATCGCCGACTGGCCGGGCAGCCCCGGGTTCTCCAGGATGAGGACGCGGCGCTCCGCCTCCTCGGCCGTGATCAGGGCGCCGGATTCCAGCACGTAGGGGCGAATATCGTCGTAGCGCCAGCGCACCGGCTGCACCGGCGTCTTTGGCTCTGGCCGCACCAGCGCATGCAGCACCTCCCAGAGCGGCGCCATCGAATGCGGCTTCAGCCGGTCGTAGAAGGCGCGCCGCTCAGCGGTCCTGGAGGCGTCGGGAGCGGCGCTCATGGCGGTCTCCGGGGGGGGGCTTCAGGTGGGGCTCGGGGGGATTGGGCAGTGTCGGTCAGGCGCAGTGTGCGGAGGCCCGGCGGCCGGCGCAAGCTGCGCGGGCCGCCAGGCGGGCGGCAACGTGCTCGATTGCGCGCTCAGCGGAACTTGCGGCCGAGGGCCGCTTGTTCCGCGTTATGGAAAATGTGAGCGGCAACAGCTATCGCTTCGTCGTGACGATGAACTATGCGGCGCAGCTCGCGGAGATCCGCTTCGCCGGCGCCCATTCGGCCTATGACGACATCGATGCTGCGACGGTCTGAGGGGGAGTGCGATGCAGGCTGAACCCGCGCAGGCGCTGCTGGCCGACGCGGCGGGCACGCCGACCGTGCCGGTCGTCGCCAGCCCCGCGCAGCATCGAGCGGCCATGGCGCTGATCTCGACGCTGATGGACGCGCCGGCGGGCTCGGCGGACTTCCAGCGCCTGGTGGCGCTGGCGACGCTCGTCCAGGCCTATGAGCGCGACGCCTTCCCCTCGGTCCCGCTGTCCCCGCGCGACGCCATCCTCTTCTCCATGGAGCAGAACGGCCGGAGCCAGGTTGATCTCGCGCGCGCGCTCGGCAGCCGCAGCCGCGCCTCGGAGATCATGCGCGGGCGACGGCCGCAGCTGTCGCTGGCCATGATCCAGCGGCTGAGCGACGCATGGGGCATCCCGCCGGCACTCCTCGTCGGCGCCCGCGTCCCCAAGGCGAAGCCCGGTCGCCCGGCTGCTCGCCGAACCCGCGCGCTGAAGGAGGGGCGCCGGCCCAAGCGCAGGACAGACGCCAAGAAAAGTGCGGCCGGGACGTCCTTGGCCAAGAAGTCCCGGAGGAAGAAGCGGATGGCGCAACGGCGCAACGCAGGGGCGGCGACGCTCGCGACAGCGCGCCGCCGCGCCTGACCGCCGGCCGCTTGCCGCGACGAACCGTGCCGCCCCCCGGCTTCCACCGGGACTTCATGCTCCGGTGGTCAGGCCCCACAATGCGTCTGCGACCGTGGAGGTTGGCGTCATGCCCAAGAAGGTTCTCGTGCCGCGCTCGCTGCGGTTCCAGCCCCGGCCGAGCTATCCCTATTCGCCCGGCGCTGCCATGGCCGGCTTCATCTTCACGGCGGGCCAGGTCGCCTGGGACAGCAAGGGCCGCCTGGTCGGGCGGGGCGACGTGCGCGCGCAGACGCGGCAGACGCTGCGCAACGTGCTGGCGGTGCTCGCCGAGGGCGGCGCGACGGCGGACGACGTGCTGAAATGCACCGTCTACCTCGCCGACATCCGCGACTTCGCGGTGATGAACCAGGAGTTCGCCGCGGTGTTCGCCAAGGACCCGCCGGCGCGCACGACGGTGCAGGCGCGCCTGGCCGAGCCGGAGATGCTGGTCGAGATCGAAGCCGTGGCCTATGTCGAGCCGCAGCCGCCGGGGCGCCGGGCTCCGTCGCCGCGGCGCAAGGCGGCGCGAAGCGGGCAAGGGAAGAGATAAGTATCGCGTCCCCGAAACCGCCGAAACCGGCGAAACCGCGAGAGATAAGTATCGCGTCCCCGAAACCAGCGTCCCCGAAACCGGCGAGGCAAGGGTCGGGCGTATCGTCCTGCGGCCGCACGATGTGCAGCCGCACGCGAAGCGCACCCTTCGTCGTGGCGGCAGGAACAGGATCGGTCCGAGCCGCATGTCCCTCCTGTACGCCCCGCGGCTTCAGGCCGCCAAGCGGCGCACGGCCCAGGCCGCAACCAGGATCGCCCCTGTGACGCCCGCCCAGATGACGGCGGCCAGAGCCACGCCCAGACCCTGTGCCAGGGTCACGGCCTGACTGACCCAGGATCCCAGCTCGGGATCGCCGAGCCAGCCACCGGCATTGGCGGCCAGCCAGTCCCCCAGCCAGACGAGCACGGCATAGGCGAGGAGCGCCGTCAGGGTCCAGAGCGTCGTCACCACTGCGGCGACCGGCCAAATGATGCGCGTCATGGCAGGCGCCCCCCGGCGGCGAGATGACCGCGCAGGATCTCCATGTTGCGGCGGTTGGCGCGCCAGAACACGTCGAACAGATCGCCGACCAGGGGCACGGCCCCGATGGCGAGGTCCAGTGCCACGTTGCCGGCCATGCGCAGCAGCGCGCCCGTCGGCAGGCCCATGCGCTGGGCCTCGTAAATGATGTAGGCAGAGACTGACTTCGAGGCGATATCGCCGACGCCCGGGATCAACCCGAGGGCGGCATCCAGGCCGATCCGGACCTGCGTCCCGGGCACGCGGACAGCGCTGTCCATCAGCGCTGCCAGACGGTCGAGCCGTTGCAGGGCGTCTGCCGTGCGCGCGTCGCTCGCGCCTGGCGGGATCACGTCGATCGGGTCGTAGACCTGGTCCTCGGCAGCCCGGCCGTAAGCCACGCCGTACGTCGCTGTGCGCATCGGAGCCTCCCGTTCAGGCGACGGCACGCTAGCGCCGCCGCGCAGGTGGAAGGGTCCGACATTGCGGAGACTGCTCCGCCAGAGGGGCCCGGACCCCGACGAGAGCGGTAGATGTGGGCGCCGTCGATCGAGGTCAAGTGCAGGTGCGCTCGACGGCCCGCCGCCATGGACTTCGGTAGTCGATGCCTTGCGGCCCTTGAAGATCCCGACCGCGCACCACACCTCCCGCAGGAGAGCGAACCGGGCCCCTCTGGCGGAGCAGTCTCCGCGATGTCGGATCGCCACAAGGCTGTAATCGACGATCTGCGGGGCCCAACGTGGAACTTTTCGACGCGATCCTATTCGGCTCGTTCCTCGGCAAGCCAGGCTGGGTCTGGATCGCCTTCATCGCCATCGTCGTCACGCTGCTGGCCTTCGACCTGGGCGTGCTGCATCGCGAGCAGCGCGAGATCGAGGTGGCGGAGAGCCTGTGGCTGTCCGCCGGCTACATCAGCGTGGCGCTGGTCTTCGGCGGCTGGGTCTGGTGGCAGTTCGGCAGCCAGAGCGGCATGGAGTACCTGACGGGCTTCCTGATCGAGAAGAGCCTGTCGATGGACAACGTGTTCGTCATCGCCATCATCTTCAGCTTCTTCGCCGTGCCGCGGCAGTACCAGCACCGCGTGCTGTTCTGGGGCATCCTCGGCGTCATCGTGCTGCGTGCCATCATGATCGGGCTCGGCGCCACGCTGGTCGCCCAGTTCTCCTGGATCCTCTACGTCTTCGGCGCCTTCCTGCTGTTCACCGGCGTGAAGATGATCATCTTCGCCGACCACCAGCCGGACATCGCCAACAATCCCGTGCTGCGCTTCTTGCGCAAGCGCATGAAGGTGACGGACAAGCTGCACGGCGAGCGCTTCTTCGTGACCCTGCCCGAACCGGCGACGGGCAAGGCAGCGCGCTACGCGACGCCGCTGTTCCTGGCGCTAGTGCTGATCGAGATCGCCGACCTGATCTTCGCCGTCGACAGCGTGCCGGCGATCTTCGCCGTCACCAACGACCCCTTCATCGTCTACACCTCCAACATCTTCGCCATCCTCGGCCTGCGCGCGCTGTACTTCGCGCTGGCGGCAGCGATCCACCGCTTCAAGTACCTGAAGTACGCGTTGGCGCTCGTGCTGGTCTTTATCGGCGCCAAGATCTTCCTGGTCGGCATCGTCGGCAAGATGCCGCCCGCGATCTCCCTCGGCGTCACCTTCGGGTTGCTGGCGGGCGGCGTGGCGTGGTCGCTCTGGAAGACGCGCAGCGGGGCGACAGCGCGCGCGCTCTAGGGATTTCATGGACATCATACTTAATACCCTGCCATGCATGAGTCCCCCGGCGGCCATGGCAGTGTGACCCGACCCTGCATGAGCGTACTTTATCCGCGACCGCTGGCGCAGCATTGCCGTGGTGGCCGCCCGGGAGCGGCGCGCTGCTGCGGCGCCCCTGCCCGCTCCGCCCGCCCGGGCCAGCGCCCCGCGCGCTCCTTCCGATCCGCCTTGCAATCCCGGCGGGACATCGTATAAGTGCGCCCCTTCGCTCCCTTGCCGGTCCCGACCAGGGGCCGGCTAGGTCCGGGCGGCTCGTCCCGTAACCAGCCGGGCGGCGCCGGGCCACCAACAGCCGTAAGGGGCACATATGTCGCTGTTCGAAACCGTGTTCATCGCGCGGCAGGACATCTCGTCCGCCCAGGTCGATGCGCTCACCGCCCAGTTCACCGAGATCCTCGGCCAGCAGGGCGCCAAGGTCGCCAAGAACGAGTACTGGGGCTTGCGCAACCTGGCCTTCCGCATCCGGAAGAACCGCAAGGGCCACTATGTCATGCTCTCGATCGACGGCCCGGCGCCGGCGATCGTCGAGCTCGAGCGCAACATGCGCATCAACGAGGACATCATCCGCTACATGACGGTGCGGGTGGAGAAGATCGAGGAGGGCCCCTCGATCGTCATGCAGAACAAGAACAACCGCGAGGAGCGCGGACGGCGCGGCGGCTTCGGCGACCGCGACGACCGCCCGCGCGACCGGGGCGACAGGCCCGACCGGGGCGACCGGCCCGACCGCGGCGATCGCGACCGCGACCGCGGCGAGATCCGCACCTAGCGGCGGCGCTGCGCCGGCGATTGCGGCCGGCGGCGGCATTGCGGCGATCCAGGCACCAGCGCGCGGCGCCCCAGCGGCAGCCGGCAGCGACGGAGAGAGACGATGAGCGAGCGGCATTCAGGTTCAGGCGGCCCGGGCGGGTCTCGGTCGGGCGGCGGCGGCGGCGGTGGCGGCGGGGGAGGTGGCGGCGGCGGGCGCCGCCCGTTCTTCCGCCGGCGCAAGAGCTGCCCGTTCTCCGGCCCGAACGCGCCGGTCATCGACTACAAGGACGTGAAGCTGCTGCAGCGCTTCGTGTCCGAGCGCGGCAAGATCGTGCCGAGCCGCATCACCGCGGTGTCGACGAAGAAGCAGCGCGAGCTGTCGCAGGCGATCAAGCGCGCGCGCTTCCTCGCCCTCCTCCCCTACGTCGTGAACTGAGGAGGCCGCCATGGACGTCATCCTCCTCGAGCGGATCGAGAAGCTCGGCCAGATGGGCGACGTGGTGAAGGTGCGCCCGGGCTTCGCGCGCAACTTCCTGCTGCCGCAGAGGAAGGCCTTGCGCGCCACGAAGTCCAACCTCGACTACTTCCAGAGCAAGCGCAGCCAGCTCGAGGCGCAGAACCTCGAGCGCCGCGCCGAGGCCGAGAAGGTCGCGGCCAAGATGGAAGGCCTGACCGTCGTGGTGCTGCGCCAGGCCGGCGAGACCGGCATCCTCTACGGCTCCGTCAGCGGCCGCGACATCGCCGAGGCGGTGACGACGGGCGGCTTCAGCGTCGATCGCGGCCAGGTCGTCCTCGACAAGCCGATCAAGACGATCGGCCTGCACAGCGTGCGCGTGCGCCTGCATCCCGAGGTCACCGTCGCCGTCACGGCGAACGTCGCGCGCTCGGAGGAAGAGGCCAAGATCCAGGCCGAGCGCGGCGAGGCCTACATCCCGTCGGTGGAAGCCGAGGCCGAGGCGGCGCTCGATGCCGAGGCGGAGGCGCTGGAGCGGGTGCGCGAGCTCGAGGCCGAGCAGGCTGCGGCTGCTGCTGCGGCGGCCGGCGACGCGGCCGAGGCGGAGCCCGAGGCAGCGGAGCCCGCGCCCAAGAAGGGCAAGAAGAAGGACAAGGCGGCGAGCTGATCGCCCGGCGCCGTCGGGCGCCAAGCGATCTGTCGCCGTTCGGCGACACTGGATTGTCGCCGTTCGGCGACATGGGAAAGGCCTCGCCGGGCAACCGGCGGGGCCTTTTCCGCGCTTGGGGGGTGGGGCCTCTTGCCGCCGCCTCTTGCCGCCGGGCGTCACTCCGCCGCTGTCTTGAACGCGATCGCCGGGCGCGCTGCCGGCGCTGCCCGCGGGAACTGCACGGCGACGCGCAGGCCGTGCCCGTCCTTGTGCGTCGCCTCCAGCGTCAGCGCGGCGCCGTGCAGGCGTGCGACGGCGGCGACCAGGCTGAGGCCGAGGCCGTTGCCGGGCGTGGTGCGGCTGGTCTCCAGCCGCACGTAGCGCTCGAGCACGCGGATCCGGTCGGCCGAGGGGATGCCGGGGCCGTCGTCCTCGACGACGAGGCGCGGGCCCTCGGGCGCGCTCTCGACGATCAGCCGGACGCCCGGCAGGCGTTCGCTGGGCAGGCGCCCGCCGGGTGGGGCGCCGGCGGCGTACTTGCTGGCGTTGTCGAGCAGGTTCGCGATCGCCTGGGTCAGCAGGTGGCGGTCTCCCATGACGACCTGGCCGGGCGTCGCGCGGATCTCCAGGGCCAGCCCCGAATCCTCGATGACCGGCGCGTAGAGCTCGCCCGCGTCGCGCGCCGTGTCGGCGAGATCGACCGGCGCCTCCTCGATCCGCTGCGCGCCGGATTCCAGCCGCGCGATCGAGAGCAGCGCGTTGAATGTGGCGAGCAGCCTGTCGGCCTCGCCGATCGTCTCCTGCAGGACCGCGCGCAGCCGGTCGGGATCGCGCTCCGACATCAGCGTCACCTCGAGGCGCGAGCGCAGGCGCGAGAGCGGGCTCCGCAGGTCGTGCGCGACGTTGTCGGTGACCTCGCGCATGCCGGCCATCAGGCGCTCGATGCGGTCGAGCATGCCGTTGAGGTTGGCCGCCAGCCGGTCGAACTCGTCGCGCGCGTCGGCGACGGGAATGCGGCGGCTGAGATGCCCTTCGACGATCTGGCGGCAGGTGCGGTTGATGACGTCGAGGCGCCTGAGCATGTTGCGGCTCATCAGCAGGCCGCCGAGCATGCCGAGGATGAGCGTGATCGCGAGCGCCGAGACGAGCGAATCCTCGATCACCTCCTGGAAGGCGAGCCGCTCGCGCATGTCGCGGCCGACGAGCAGGCGGTGCTTGCTCGGCAACAGGAAGGTCAGGGCGAGAACCTGGTGCGCGCGCTCCTTGTCGGCGACGGGCATGCGCACGGGAAAGGTGAGCCAGCCGTCGGCGCGCCGCGCCTCGGGATGGTCCTCGGCCGGCCAGCGCGAGAGGTTCCCGGCGAGCCGCGTGCCGTCGGGCGCCAGCAGCAGGTAGAGGGCGCTCGGCCCGTCGGAGAGACGGCCCGGCTCTGCGGCGCTGCGCTCGGCCACCGCGCGCACCAGTCCGGGCAGGCCGCGCTGGCTGTACTGCTCCTCCAGGCCGCGGATCTCGGCCTCGATGGTGGCGCTCACCTGGCGCTCGATGACGCCGACGGTCGAGGCGTAGATGAAGCCCAGGAGCAGCAGCACCGAGGCGCCGAACAGCATCATGTAGAGGACGGCGAGGCGGAACGTCGAGGTGCGCGCCATGCGCAGCAGCGGGCGGCGCAGGTCGAGCAGGCGGCGCGCCGGGCTGGCCGGCGCGCGTCGGCTGCCGGGCGCTTCCGCGGCGCGCGGCGGGGCGTCCGTGCCGGCGTCAGGGAGCATCGCTCTCGGCCTTGAGGCAGTAGCCGGCGCCGCGCACCGTGTGCAGCAGCGGCTTGTCGAAGCCCTTGTC
>JAEULF010000092.1 GCA_016793965.1 Alphaproteobacteria bacterium
GGCAGGTTGTCGCAGCAGAGCACGGTCAGCGGCCCGGCCTGGGCGCGCTTGCGGCGCTCGAGGCCGCGCACCAGGACGCCGAGCGTCGAGCGCGGCGCGCCCGGATGGTCGATGTCGTGCTGCACGTCCGGGTCGCCGTCCTTGAGCTTTCCGGTCGCCGGGTCGCGCAGGTAGCCCTTCTCCGTCACGGTGAGCGAGACGATGCGGATGGCCGGGTCCGCGATCGTCCCGACCACGCGGTCGATGTCGTCGGGCGCAAAGAGGACGAGGCGCACGCTGCCGACGATCTGGAGGCGCTCCTGGGCGCCCTTCTCCAGCACGGCGTAGAGCCCGTCCTGCGGCATGAGCTGGTCGCGCACGCCGGGGCTCCGCAGGCTGACGCCGACGATGCCCCAGGGCTCGAAGCGGGCCGCGAGCGCCGCGTCCGTATAGACGGCCTGGTGCGCCCTGTGGAAGGCGCCGATGCCGAGGTGAACGATGCCCGGCCGCAAGCTGTCGCGCTTGTAGCCCGGCCGGGCGGCGGAGGGAGCGGCCAGCGACAGGTTGGCGGAGGAGAGCCGGGACCGGTTCAGCGACATGGCGATCTCTCGCGAGGCAGGCCGCCCGACGGAGCGGGGCGACGGGTCATCGGACGGCCTGGACGCGTTCGACCAGGGACTTGAGCAGGGGGTCTGTGACCAGGCGATCGTAGACCGGTTTCATCGCCGCGACGAACGGCGTCTTGTCGACCTCGTTGACGACGGCGCCCTCAGCCTCGACCGCGCGCCGCGCCTCGTACTCGGCCGTGTCCCACAGGCCCCGCATGTAGGGGACGGAGCGCTTGGCCGCGCGCCGCACGGCGATCTGGTCCCCGGTGGACAGGCGGTCCCAGCTGCGCTTGCTCATCACCAGCACCTCCGGCGACAGCGAGTGCTCGGTGAGCGAGTAGTAGCGCGCGGCGCGGTGGTGCTGGCTCGACCGGTAGCTCGGCCAGTTGTTCTCCGCGCCGTCGATGATGCCGGCCTGGATGCCGCTCAGCACCTCGCCATAGGCCATCGGCGTCGCGCTGGCCCCGAGCGCGTTGACAAGGGCGACGAAGAGGTCCGACTGCTGCACGCGCAGGCGCAGCCCGGCCATGTCCCGCGGCGTCCGGATCGGGCGCGCCGCATTGTAGAACGAGCGCGCGCCGCTGTCGTAGAAGGCGAGCCCGACCAGCCCGTGCGGCAGGAAGGCGCGGAGGATCTGCTCGCCGATCTCGCCGTCCATCGTGCGGCGCATGTGATCGGCCGAGCGGAAGAGGAACGGCAGCGCCGGGACGAGCGTCTCCTTCACCATGCTGTTGAAAGGCGCGAGGTTGACGCGCGTCATGTCGAGCACGCCGGTCACGGCCTGCTCGATCGTGTCGCGCTCCTCGCCGAGCTGGCGGGAGTGGTGCACGACGATGCTGACCCGGCCGCCGGTCTCCTCGCGCAGCAGGGCGCCCATACGCTTGACGGCCTCGACCGTCGGGTAGCCGTCGGGATGCGTGTCCGCCGAGCGCAGCACGGCGGCCTGGGTTGCGCCCGCGCAGCCCGCGGCCAGCGCTGCGGCCAGCGCAGCGGACCGCGCCGTCCCTGCCATTGCGCGCGCGACCGACATCGACCCTCCTGACGGCCCGCGGCCGCAGCGTCAGAGCTTGTACGCCTTCTTCGCCAGGAAGTACGCGAGGTCGCGCGCGACCTCCGCCGCCTCGTCCTCGGCCAGGCGATGCTCGCCGACCAGCTTGGCCAGATAATGGCAATCGACGCGGCGCGCCACGTCGTGGCGCGCGGGGATCGACGGGAATGCCCGCGTGTCGTCGTTGAATCCGACGGTGTTGTAGAAGCCGGCGGTCTCCGTCGTCATCTCGCGGAAGCGCAGCATGCCCTCCGGGCTGTCGTGGAACCACCAGGCCGGGCCGAGCTTCAGGATCGGGTAGTGTCCGGCCAGCGGCGCCAGCTCGCGCGCGTAGGACGACTCGTCGAGCGTGAACAGGATGACGGAGAGGTCGCGCTCGTTGCCGTGTCGGTCGAGCAGCGGCTTCAGCGCGCGCACGTAGTCCGTGCGCATCGGGATGTCGGCGCCCATGTTGCGGCCGAAGGCGCCGAACAGCGCTGCGTTGTGGTTCCTGAAGCTGCCGGGATGGATCTGAATGACCAGCCCGTCATCCAGGCTCATGCGCGCCATCTCGGTCAGCATCTGCGCGCGGAACAGCTCGGCCTCGGCCGCATCGGCCTTGCCCTTGCGCACGGTGGCGAAGAGCTTCTCGGCGTCCTTCTTGCCGAGGTCGGCGGTCGCGGCCGTCGGGTGGCCGTGATCGGTCGAGGTCGCGCCGAGCTGCTTGAAATAGGCGCGCCGGTCGCGCAAGGCGGCGAGATAGCCTTTCCAGCTGCCGGTGTCCTCGCCCGTGATCTCGCCCAGCCGGTCGAGTCCTTCGCGGAACCCCTCGAACTCGGGATCGACGACCGGGTCGGGCCGGAACGCCGTCACCACCCGGCCGTCCCAGCCGGACGCCTGGAGGCGGCGGTGATGGTCCAGCGGGTCGAGCGGGCTCTCGGTGGTCGCGATGACCTCGATGTTGAAGCGGCGGTAGAGCGCCCGCGGACGGCACGCCGGCGTCTTCAGGGCGGCATCGACGACGTCGTAGAGCTTGTCGGCGTTGCCCGCTGACGGGATCTCGTCGATGCCGAACAACGTCGAGAAGGCATGGGTCAGCCAGGTGCGGGTCGGGGTGCCGCGGAACAGGTGGAAGTTCGCGCAGAACAGGCGCCAGACCTTGCGCGGGTCGCGCTCGACGGGCCCGCCGTCCTGGCGCGGGATGCCGAGCGACTCCAGGGCCACGCCCTGGCTGTAGAGCATGCGGAACACGTAGTGGTCGGGAACGACGAACAGCGTCGCAGGGTCGGAGAAGGGCGCGTCGTCGGCATACCACGCGGGGTCGGTGTGGCCGTGCGGGCTGACGATAGGCAGGTCCTTGACCTGCTCGTAGAGGCGGCGTGCGATCGCGCGCGTCCCGGCATCGGTCGGGAACAGACGATCAGGATGCAGCATCGGCGACTCTCCCGGCGGATCCGCGGCGGCATGGAGGTGCCATGGCAATGCGGGAAAGTCATCCGAATATCGCGCCGTCGGATGGGCTGCGGCCGGAGCGGCCGGGCGCCGGGGCCCGGCGCGCCAGCGGGCCGATTCGCCCGGCCATGCGCCGCCGTCCTTGGCCCGCGCGGCTCAGGATTCGAACGGCGCTCCCTCCTGCCGCCGTGCTGAGCGGCAAAGGCGTACAGGCGTCTCCAGCGTGAAAGCCTCGGTTGATGGCTCCGATCTCGCTTGGCGAGAGGGCCGTCGCTGGCCTAGAAGTCAACTTTCGAGCCTGTCGCGAACCTGCGGTCGCGGCGGGCACCGGCGGCGCTGCCATCGAGCTCGGTGGCGGGAGTGCCGACGAGGAGGCGCAATGTCCGGCAAAGATCTTCTGCGTAACGAGTACAACGCGCTGCGCTTTCGCGTGGAGCCAGGCGGCACCTGTCGCGTGGTCCTGGTGAAGGGGCAGACCGCGAAGCAGTCGCAGACGCGTATCCAGCTGCCGCTCTTCTTCACCGGCGACCAGGTCGTGCTCGACATCGTTCAGTACGCGCGGTTTCCCGACCACGTGAAGAATCCGTGGTCCAAGCGCCTGCCCGTCGATGTCCTGAAGGCGTGCTACGCGGAGCTCAAGAAGGGCTTCATGACGTTCGCCGACAAGGAGGACGACGAGTACGACTTCCACGTCTACTTGGTCGACCTGCGCCAAGTGAAGATGCCGGCCGAGTACCGCGACATGGTCGATGAGGCCATGCGCAAGTTCAAGAGCTGACGCGGCGGGCGAGCGGAAGCGGCCGGCCCGTCGCTTGCGGTGGCCGCTTCGCCAGCCCGGCGTCGCGTTAGGTAGCGCCAGGCTTTGAGCGTGGTGCGCGGCGACTGTCCCAGCCAGATCATCATCGCCAGGCTCCTGACGTAGCGCCGTCGCCTGATCGGCGGGGCAGGCGGCTGCGCCGTCGATCGCATGGCATGATTGTGCGAATCGCTCTCAATTTCGTCTTGCATCTTCTGCGATCCAGGCGCTACGTTCAACTGCAATTGCGAGTCACTTGCGAGAGCGCCCATGATCGTGTGCGTCTGCCGAGCGATCAGCGATCGCGACATCCAGTCCGCCGCAGCGGCCGGCGCGGAACGCTGCGCCGATATCTTCCGGTGCCGCGACACGGAGCCGCAATGCGGCTCCTGCGTCGGGATCATCGTCGACCTCTTGCGGGAGTCCGCGCAGGTTCGCGGTACCGCTCTGGCCTGCGCGCGGTAGCGTCAGCTCTCCGGCGCGCGCATCTGGCTCTGCAGGTAGTTCTGCAGCCCGACCCGGTCGATCAGGCCGATCTCCGTCTCCAGGAAGTCGATATGCCCCTCGGCGTCGTCGAGGATGGAGACGACGAGTTCGCGGGTCACGTAGTCCTGCACCTTCTCGCAGAGCGCCGCGGCGGCGACCAGCTCGTCGCGCGCGGCGCGCTCGAGGCGGAGGTCGCAGGCCAGGCACTCCGGAACCGATTCGCCGACCAGGAGCTTGCCCAGGTCCTGCAGGTTCGGCAGCCCCTCCAGCATGAGAATGCGCGCGATCAGGCGATCGGCGTGCTTCATCTCGCCGATCGACTCCTCGTAGATCGCCTTGCCCAGGCGCGCGAACCCCCGGTGCTTGATCACACGGGCATGCAGGAAATACTGGTTGATCGCCGTCAGCTCGTTCTTGAGCAGGCGATTCAGGGCGCCGATCACGGCCGGGTCGGTCTTCATGCGCGCATCCCTCTGCCTGCGCGTCGCAATGTCGCCGGCGCGCCGCTTCAGCTGCTGCGCAGCCCAAGCCCCAGCGCCAGGCCTGGATAGGCGCCGAATCGCGGCGGCCGTGCTGCGACGGCGCCGCTCAGCGGCTCGGGTCGTTCCGGCGCAGCGCCGCCCGGTCGGCGGCGACCATCTCGCTGACGAGCGCGGGGAACGGCACCGTGTGACGCCAGCCGAGCAGGCGCTGCGCCTTGCTCGGGTCGCCGAGCAGCAGGTCCACCTCGGTCGGCCGGAACTAGGCGGGGTCGATGCGCACGAGCGTGCGGCCTGTCTTCCGATCGATCCCGGTCTCCTCGACGCCGGCGCCCTGCCAGCCGATCGCGACGCCGGTCTCGGCGAAGGCCAGCTCGATGAACTCGCGCACGGTGTGCGTCTCGCCGGTCGCGAGCACGAAGTCCTCCGGCGTCGGGTGCTGCAGGATCCGCCACATGCCTTCGACGTAGTCGCGCGCATGGCCCCAGTCGCGCTTGGCGTCGATGTTGCCGAGATAGAGGCAGCTCTGGCGGCCCGCCTCGATCGCGGCGACGGCGCGCGTGATCTTGCGCGTCACGAAGGTCTCGCCGCGCGTCGGGCCCTCGTGGTTGAACAGGATACCGTTGGTCGCGAACATGCCGTAGGCCTCACGGTAGTTCACGGCGATCCAGAAGGCGTAGAGCTTGGCGGCAGCGTAGGGGCTGCGCGGGTAGAACGGCGTCGTCTCGCGCTGCGGCGTCTCCTGCACCTTGCCGTAGAGCTCGGAGGTCGAGGCCTGGTAGAAGCGCGTCTTGCCCTCGAGGCCGAGGATGCGGATCGCCTCGAGCAGGCGCAGCGTCCCCAGCGCGTCGGCATTCGCCGTGTACTCCGGGGTCTCGAAGCTGACCTGGACGTGGCTCTGGGCGGCGAGGTTGTAGATCTCGTCGGGCTGCACCTCCTGCACCAGGCGGATCAGGTTCGTGGCGTCGGTCATGTCGCCGTGGTGCAAGCGGAAGCGCACGTCGCGCTCATGCGGGTCGGCGTAGAGGTGGTCGACGCGCCCGGTGTTGAACGACGACGACCGCCGCTTCACGCCGTGGACGCGGTAGCCCTTGCCGAGCAGCAGCTCGGCCAGGTAGGCGCCGTCCAGGCCGGTGATGCCGGTGATGAGCGCGACCTTGTCAACCATGCTGGGGTCCTCGATCGGCGCGCCGCTCGACGGGCGCCCAGGTGCGGATTAACCATAATCGCATGGCCTGTTAACGTTCCACCAACGGGAGGAGACTCTGTCGAGGTCTCCAGGCTGCGGCCTGCCGCTCTCGGACTCGCGCGGGCCGCTTGCATCCCTCGCCCGACTTCGCCAATGTCCGCGGGGCGCGGCCGTCCGGGCAGGCGGCACGCTGCAGCTTTGGCTGCGCAGACTGGGGTGCGGGATTGCTTGCCGCCGCGGCCGGGAAGCGGCCGGGACCAGGCGTAACCAGGCCAGCAGCGCGGGCACGCCGCCGCGTGCGGCCAGCGGCCGGACGGAGTGCGGGCAGCGATGCAGGATGAGCCGCAAGCAACGGGCCTCGCCCGCTTTCGGGTTGC
>JAEULF010000304.1 GCA_016793965.1 Alphaproteobacteria bacterium
CAGATGGGCGACCTCGCCACCGGCCCGGTCGCGGCCGAGGCGCCGGAGCTCAACGTCTACTCGATCCCCTTCGTGTGCAGCTCATTCGACGGCTTCTTCAAGTCGGTCGCCGAGGCGGCGCCGACGGTCGACGAAGTGCTCGCCAAGCGCTTCGGCGTCGGCGGGCTGATGCACTGGACCATGCCGCCGCAGCAGATCTGGCTGGTGCAGCCGGCCGGCGGCATCGACGACCTGAAGAACCGCAAGATCCGCACCTGGAACAAGGAGCAGGTCGACATGCTGCGGCTGCTCGGCGGCCAGGGCGTCGCCATGACCGCGGCGGAGGTCATCCCGGCCCTGCAGCGCAAGGTGGTCGACGGCGCCATCACCGCGGCCATCCCGGCAATGGACTGGAAGTTCGACGAGGTCGCGAAGTTCGGCTACATGCTGAACTTCACCCTGTCGCACCAGATCGTCGGCGTGAACCTGGAGCAGCTGAAGAAGCTCCCCGCCGACCTGCAGGCGATCGTCACCGGCAAGACGCGCGAGTGGGGCGCCAAGTACCGCAAGACCATCGAGGAGGGCGACGGCTCGGCGCGCAAGGCGCTCGTCGCCAAAGGCATGACGCTCAAGGACGCCTCGCCAGCGGACCTCAAGAAGGTGCGCGACGTGACGCGCCCGATGTGGGACGAGTGGGCCAACAAGAACGGCGACGTCGCCAAGAAGCTGCTGGCGACGGTGAGCAAGAGCTGCGCGTAAGGGAACCGAGCGAGCCGCCTCGCGGCGCAAGGCGGCTCGCGCGGACCCTTCGCGCGACCAGGAAACCTAGGGCTCCGCATGATGCGGTGTGCGCGCACGCTCCCGTACTGCGCCCTGCGGAGCCGCTGCCGGAGCGCCGCGCGACGCCATGGCTGACCTCCTCGACCTCTTCGGCCGCGCCCTCGACGCCTGCGCCCGCGCCGGCCTGGCGCTGGCCTGCGCGCTGCTGGCAGCGATGGCGCTGCTCATCAACGTCGAGGTGCTCGGGCGCTACTTCTTCAATTTCTCGACGCTGATCGCCGACGAGTACACCGGCTACTTCTTCACCTGGCTGACCATGGCGAGCCTGCTCTGGGGCCTCAGGCGCGGCGACTTCCTGGCGGTCGACGCGGCGGTGCGGCGGCTGGGGCCGCGCGCGCGCGACGCCTGCGCCTGCCTGGCGGCGCTGGTCGGGCTCTGCGTGGCGCTGGTGCTGCTCGACGCGACATGGGAGCTGCTGGCGGTCTCGCTCAAGTTCGGCTCGCGCTCGATCCAGCCCTCCCAGACGCCGCTCTGGATACCGCAGCTGGCGCTGCCCGCCGGCTTCGCGCTGCTGGCGCTCGCCTACCTGCACGAGATCCTGGCGCGTGCGCGCGCGGCCTTGACGGGGACCGCGGCGGAAAAGGCGGGCGGGCAGGCAGGCGGGCGTGCCCCGGCACCGCCATGACCTGGCAGGCGACGCTCGCGATCTACGGCGCCGTGCTGCTCGGCTGCCTCCTGGGCGGCGTCAGCATCGGCGCCGCAATGGGCTTCGTCGCCGTGCTCGGCGTCACGCTCGTCTCCGGCATGACGCTCTGGCAAACCTTCGGCGATTCGATCTGGAACATCCTCAACACCTTCACGCTGGTCTCGATCCCGCTCTTCGTGCTGATGGGCGAGATCATCCTGCGGAGCGGCATCTCCCGGCGCTTCTTCGCGGGCACCGCGACGCTGTTCGCCGGCGTTCCCGGCGGCCTCGCGCACACCTCGGTCGTCGGCAGCGCCGTGTTCTCCGCGATCGCCGGCTCGACCGTGGCGACCGCGCTGACCATCGGCACCGTGGCGCTGCCGGAGATGCGCCGGCGCGGCTACTCCGACCAGCTCACGCTCGGCTGCATCGCCGGCGGCGGCTGCCTCGGCATCCTGATCCCGCCCTCGATCCCGATGATCGTCTACGCCTCGATCGTGCAGGAATCGGTCATCGACCTGTTCATGGCCGGCGTCGTGCCGGGGCTGCTGCTGGCGGCGATCTTCATGGCCTATGTCGCCGTGCGCGTGGGGCTGCAGCCCGGGCTGGCGCCGCCGCGCGAGCGCTGGTCGCTCGCGCCGGCGACGCTCGGCCGCGCCGTCGCAGACACCGCGCCTGTCGTGGCGCTCATCCTCTCGATCATCGGCGGCATGTATCTCGGCCTGGTGACGCCGACCGAGGCGGCGGGCTTCGGCTGCCTGGTGGCTCTGGCGATCGGGCTGGCCTACCGCGCGCTCACCTGGTCGGCGCTCGGCGAGGCGCTGCGCAGCGCCGTCGTCTCCAGCGCGGTGATGATGTTCATCGTCGTCAACGCGCAGATCCTGAGCTTCGCCGTCGTGCAGTCCGGCATCGGGCGCGGCGTGTCCGACGCGCTGCTCGCGCTCGGCGTCGACCGCTTCCTGTTCTTCACCCTGCTCGTCCTGCTCTACCTCGTGCTCGGCATGTTCATCGACGGCCTGTCGATGATCCTGCTGACGCTGCCGATCCTCTATCCCGGCATCAAGGCCATGGGGTTCGACGGCATCTGGGTCGGCGTCGTGCTCGTGGTGATGATCGAGCTCGGCGCGCTGACGCCGCCGATGGGCCTCAACCTGTTCGCCATCCAGTCGATCAGCCGCGAGACGCCGCTCGGCGCCATCGCGCGCTCCGCCCTGCCCTTCGCCGCGCTGATCCTGGCCTTCGCCTACCTGCTCTTCGCGGTGCCCGGCCTCGTCCTCTGGCTGCCGCAGGCGATGAAGGGATAGGCCGCCCTCACGTCAGCCCGAACGGCACCCGGCCCGGCGTCGGCATGTGGGCGCGGATGATCGATCCGGTCTCGGCCTCGGTCACGTACATCCAGCGCCGGTCCGCGCCGCCGTAGCAGACGTTCGTCGTGTGGGCGCCGACGCAGGACTGCACGCGGTAGAGCGGCTCGCCGCGCCGGTTGAACAGCCAGACGCAGCCCATGCCGATGTGGCAGACGGCGAGGTTGCCCTCCTCGTCGATCGTGATGCCGTCCGGCCCGATGCCGCCGGAAAGCTGGATGAAGACGCCGACCTTGGCCACGCCCTCGCCGATCAGCGGCACCCGCCAGATCGCGTTGGCGCGCGTCACCGCGACGAACAGCGTGCGCTCGTCCAGGTCGAGCACCAGGCCGTTCGGGCTGGGCACGTTGTCGAGCAGGCAATCGAGCCGCCCGTCGGCGCGCAGGCGGAAGACGCGGCCCGTCGGGTCGTGCATCCCGGTCAGGCCCTGGTCGGTGAAAAAGAGGTCGCCGTTCGAGGCGAAGGTCAGGTCGTTGAGCGCCTTGAAATGCTCGAGCTTGTGGCGCGTCAGGTACGGGCGGACATGGCCGTTGACCGCGTCGAGCTGCATCACGCCGTTCTTGTAGTCGGCGACGAAGCCGCGCCCGTCCCTGTGGAACTTGAGCCCGTTAGGCTCGCCGTCGTACTCGACGACCAGCGTCCAGCCGCCCTCCGGGTTGACTCGGAAGATGCGGCCATAGGGGATGTCGACGACGTAGAGGTTGCCGTGCCGGTCGAAGCACGGCCCCTCGAGCAGCGAGTGCTTCCCGAAGCCGCCCGGCTGCCCGTCCGCCCATTGCGAGCTCCTGTCGCGCATGCGGAAC
>JAEULF010000312.1 GCA_016793965.1 Alphaproteobacteria bacterium
GACGGCCCGCATCAAGCCCGGGCGCATCCTGTTCGAGGTGGACGGCGTGCCCAAGGACCTGGCGCAGCGCGCCTTCGAGCTGGCGGCGGCGAAGCTGTCGATCCAGACCAAGTTCGTGTCGCGTCTCGTCGAGTAGCGGCGGGAAGCGGGGAGAGAGAGCGATGACGGCTGCTGCGGACGTTCGCACCAAGACCGCCGACGAGCTCGGCGACCAACTCGCCCAGCTGCGCAAGGAGCAGTTCAACCTGCGCTTCCAGCGGGCAAGCGGGCAGCTGGAGAACACGGCGCGGGTGCGCCAGGTGCGCCGCGACATCGCGCGCATCAAGACGATCCTGGCGGAGCGCGCGCAAGCCGCGCGCGCCGCGAGCTGAGACGGGAGTAGGGACCATGCCCAAGCGCGTCCTGCGCGGCACCGTGGTGAGCGATGCGTGCGACAAGACCGTCATCGTGCGGGTCGAGCGCCGCGTCATGCACCCGATCTACAAGAAGTTCATCCGCCAGTCGAAGAAGTACGCGGCGCATGACGAGGCGAACCGCGCGAAGTCGGGCGACAAGGTCGAGATCCAGGAGAGCCGCCCGATCTCCAAGCGCAAGCGCTGGGTCGTGCTGTTCGACGGCCAGCCGTCGCTGCCCCGCTCGCAGCAGGATGCCGCTGCGGCGAAGGCCGCGGGCTAAGGGCCCGGGAAGGAGTCTGCCATGATCCAGATGACGACGCGCCTCGACGTCGCGGACAACTCCGGCGCCCGCAGCGTGATGTGCATCAAGGTGCTGGGCGGGTCGAAGCGCCGCTATGCCGGGGTCGGCGACGTGATCGTCGTCTCGATCAAGGAGGCGATCCCGCGCGGCCGCGTGAAGAAGGGCGACGTGCACCGGGCTGTCATCGTGCGGACCCGCAAGGAGATCCGCCGGGCCGACGGCACGGCGATCCGCTTCGACGGCAACGCCGCGGTGCTGATCAACAAGCAGAACGAGCCGATCGGGACCCGCATCTTCGGGCCAGTGACGCGCGAGCTGCGCGCGAAGAAGTTCATGAAGATCGTCAGCTTGGCCCCGGAGGTGCTGTGAGATGGAACCGCGGCCGAAAGTGAAGCTCAAGGTGAAGAAGGGCGACAAGGTCGTCGTCATCACCGGGCGCGACAAGGGCAAGTCGGGCGAGGTCGTCCGCGTCATGCCGCGCGAGAACCGGCTGATCGTCGCCGGGGTCAACATGGTGAAGCGCCACCAGCGCCAGAGCCTGAAGGACCAGGGCGGCATCGTGGAGAAGGAGGCGCCGATCCACGTCTCCAACATTGCGCTGGCCGACCCGCAGTCGGGCAAGCCGACGCGCGTCGGCTACAAGGTGCTTGAGGACGGCCGCAAGGTCCGCTTCGCCAAGCGCTCCGGCGAACTGATCGATGCCTGAACTGGGCGTGAGCGGGGAAAGAGCCATGTCTGCCCGTCTGCAAGAGCACTACGAGAGCGTCGTCCGGCCCGCGCTGATGACGAAGTTCGGCTACAAGAACCGCATGCAGGTTCCCAAGCTGGAGAAGATCGTCATCAACATGGGCGTCGGCGAGGCGGTCGGCGACCAGAAGAAGATCGAGGCCGCGTCGCGCGAGCTCGCCCAGATCAGCGGCCAGAAGGCCGTCGTGACGCGCGCGCGCAAGTCGATCGCCGTCTTCAAGCTCCGCACGGGCATGCCGATCGGCGCCAAGGTCACGCTGCGCAAGTCGAGGATGTACGAGTTCCTCGACAGGCTGGTGACCATCGCGCTGCCGCGCGTGCGCGATTTCCGCGGCCTGGACCCGAAGAGCTTCGACGGCCGCGGCAACTACAACATGGGCCTGAAAGAGCAGCTGATCTTCCCGGAGATCAATTACGACCAGGTCGAGGCGACCCGGGGCATGGACATCTGCATCGTGACGACGGCGCGGACGGACGAGGAGGCGCGCGAGCTGCTGCGCCAATTCCAGTTCCCGTTCGTGAACTGACGGCACCGGCGAGGAAAACCGATCATGGCCAAGAAGTCCTCCATCGAGAAGAACAACCGCCGCGCGGCGCTCTCCAAGCGGTACGCCGCGAAGCGCGCGCGCCTCAAGGCGATCGCGCGCAACACGGCGCTGCCCATCGAGGAGCGCTTCGCCGCGCAGCTCCGGCTCGCCGAGCTGCCGCGCAACAGCGCGCCGATCCGCGTTCGCAACCGCTGCCAGCTCACCGGCCGGCCGCGGGCGTACTACAGGAAATTCAAGCTGTCGCGCATCGCGCTGCGGGACCTGGCCTCGGTCGGCCAGATCCCCGGCATGGTGAAGGCGAGCTGGTAGGAGCGAGGACCCATGTCGATCAACGATCCCGTGGGGGACATGCTGGCCCGCATCAAGAACGGCCAGCGGGCCAGCCACGAGAGCATCAACTGCCCGGCCTCGCGGCTGCGCATGAACGTGCTCGAGGTCCTGAAGCGCGAGGGCTACATCCGCGGCTACGCGCAGCGCGACGTGCGCCCCGGCGTGGCCGAGCTCGTCATCGAGCTCAAGTACCACGACGGCCAGCCGGTCATCCGGAAGATCGAGCGCGTCTCGACGCCGGGCCGCCGCGTCTACGCCAAGATCAAGGACCTGCCGCGGGTCTACAACGGGCTGGGGATCTCGATCCTGTCGACGCCGCGCGGCGTGATGTCCGATGCCGAGGCGCGCGCCGCCAACGTCGGCGGCGAAGTGCTGGCGCAGGTGTTCTGAGGCGCAGGTTCTCTGGGGCAAGGATCACGACCATGTCGCGCGTAGGCAAGAATCCGGTCACCATCCCGCAGGGCGTCCAGGCGACGATCGCCGGCGACGTGCTGAAGGTGAAGGGCAAGCTCGGCGAGCTGTCGCTGCCGCTCGACAAGCACGTCACCGTCACGGTCGCGGACGGCAAGGTGTCGGTGAAGCCGAACGCCGACGACCGCGGCACGCGCGCGATGTGGGGCACGACGCGCGCCCATATCCGCAAC
Organism: Alphaproteobacteria bacterium; assembly: GCA_016793965.1. Lineage (GTDB taxonomy): Bacteria > Pseudomonadota > Alphaproteobacteria > JAEULF01 > JAEULF01 > JAEULF01. The sequence continues at coordinate 2,966 of JAEULF010000312.1, forward strand.
ATGGTCGAGGGCGTGACGACGGGCTACGTCAAGGAGCTGGAGATCAGCGGCGTCGGCTTCCGCGCCGCGGTGCAGGGCTCCAACCTGCAGCTGCAGCTGGGATTCAGCCACGACGTCGTCTACCCGATCCCGGCCGGCATCAAGATCGCCTGCGAGAAGCCGACGGCGGTCAAGATCACCGGCTTCGACAAGCAGCGCGTCGGCCAGGTCGCCGCGGAGATCCGCGCGATGCGGCCGCCCGAGCCCTACAAGGGCAAGGGCATCAAGTACGTCGATGAGACGATCCTCCGCAAGGAAGGCAAGAAGAAGTAACGGGGCCAGCCATGGCGATGAAGAAGACGGAACTTTTCGCGCGGCGGCAGCGCCGCACGCGATTCAAGCTGCGGACCAGCGGCGGCGGCAGGCCTCGCCTGTCGGTCTTCCGCTCGGGCTGCAACATCTACGCCCAGGTCATCGACGATTCGAAGGGCCATACGCTGGCCGCCGCGTCGTCCCTGGACAAGGACTTGCGCGCCGCGCTCAAGACCGGCGCCAACATCGGCGCGGCGCAGGCGGTCGGCAAGCTGGTGGCGCAGCGCGCGCTGGCGGCGGGGGTGAAGCAGGTCGCCTTCGACCGCGGCGGCTACATCTACCACGGCCGCGTCAAGGCGCTCGCCGAGGCGGCGCGCGAGGGCGGGCTGGAGTTCTGAGGCTGCGGTTTCGGGGGCGAGGGGCGGCGCGCCGGGCGCGCCTGACCGCGAGCCGCGATCGGGGAATGTCGGGCGCACGCCCGGAAGCGAGGACACATGGCACGGCAAGGCGGCGAGCGCGAGGGCGGGCGGGATCGCGGGCGCGACCGCCAGGATCGCGACGATCCTGAGCTCCTGGAGCGGCTGGTCTCGATCAACCGCGTCGCCAAGGTGGTGAAGGGCGGCCGGCGCTTCGGCTTCTCCGCGCTCGTGGTCGTGGGCGACGGCAAGGGCCGCGCCGGCCATGGCTCGGGCAAGGCGCGCGAGGTGCCCGAGGCGATCCGCAAGGCGACCGAGCAGGCCAAGCGCGTGATGGTGCGCGTCCCGCTGCGCGAGAGCCGGACGCTGCACCACGACGTGATCGGCCATTTCGGCGCCGGACTCGTGGTGGTGCGCGCCGCGGACGCCGGCACGGGCATCATCGCCGGCGGCCCGATGCGCGCGATCTTCGAGGCGCTCGGCGTGCAGGACGTCGTCGCCAAGGCGGTCGGGACGTCGAACCCGCACAACATGGTCAAGGCGACCTTCGACGCGCTGAAGCACATGGAGTCGCCGCGCTCGGTCGCGGCGCGCCGCGGCAAGAAGGTCGGCGACATCATCGGCCGGCGCGAGGCCGGCGACGCCAGGGAGCAGGCGTGATGGC
>JAEULF010000345.1 GCA_016793965.1 Alphaproteobacteria bacterium
TACGGCCATCTCGCCGCGCGCCACCTCCAGGCGCTCGCCGCCGAGATGAAGCTCGCCATGGCGGAGGTGTTCGAGGTCGCGTCCTTCTACGCGCATTTCGACATCGTGCTGGACGGCGAGACGCCGCCGCCGGCGACGACCATCCGCGTCTGCGACAGCCTCTCCTGCATGCTCGCCGGCGCCGAGCGCCTGGTGGCCGATCTGGAGAAGGGTGCCGGCAAGGATGTGCGCGTGAAGCGGGCCCCCTGCATGGGTCGCTGCCATGTCGCCCCGGTCGTCGAGGTCGGCCATCGCCACCTGACGCAGGTGACGGCCGAGCAGGCGCTCGACGCCGCCAAGCACGGCCATCTGGACCCCGTGCTGCCCAAGCCGATCGCCTTCGCGGCCTACGAGGCATCCGGCGGCTACGCGCTGCTGCGCGCCTGCCTCACCGGCACGCGCAAGGTCGAGGACATCATCGCGGCGCTGGAGGGCTCGGGCCTGCGCGGCCTCGGCGGTGCCGGCTTCCCTGCCGGGCGCAAGTGGCAGTCCGTGCGCGCCGAGCCGAAGCCCCGGCAGATGGCCATCAACGCCGACGAGGGCGAGCCCGGCACGATCAAGGACCACCACTACCTCGCGACCGACCCGCACCGCTTCCTGGAGGGCATGCTGATCGCCGCCTGGGCGGTCGAGGCGGGCGACGTCACGATCTACCTGCGCGACGAGTACCCGGACATCCGCGCGGTGCTGCTGCACGAGATCGCGGCGGTCGAGAAAGCCGGCCTCGCCGCGCATTGCCGCATTCATCTGCGCCGGGGCGCTGGCGCTTACATCTGCGGCGAGGAATCCGCGATGCTGGAGAGCATCGAGGGCAAGCGCGGCCTGCCGCGCCACAAGCCGCCCTTCCCCTCCCAGGTCGGGCTCTACGGCCGTCCCACGCTCATCCACAACGTCGAGACCGTGTGGTGGGTGCGCGACATCGTCGAGAAGGGGGCGGCCTGGTTCGCCGGGCAGGGCCGCAACGGGCGCAAGGGGCTGCGCAGCTTCTCCGTCTCCGGCCGCGTCAAGAATCCCGGCATGAAGCTCGCCCCGGCCGGCGTCACGGCGCAGCAGCTGATCGACGAGTTCTGCGGCGGCATGGCGGACGGGCACACGCTCTGCGCCTATCTGCCCGGCGGTGCCTCGGGCGGCATCCTGCCGGCCAAGCTGGCGAACGTGCCTCTCGACTTTGACACGCTGCAGCCGCATGGCTGCTTCATCGGCTCGGCCGCCATCGTCGTGCTCTCGGACAAGGACGACCTGAAGTCCGTGGCGCTCAACCTCATGCGCTTCTTCAAGGACGAGAGCTGCGGCCAGTGCACGCCCTGCCGCGTCGGCACCGAGAAGGCCGTGGCATTGATGCAAGGCCCGGCCTGGGACAAGCCGCTGCTCCACGACCTCTCGAAGTTCATGGCCGACGCCTCGATCTGCGGCCTCGGCCAGGCGGCGCCCAACCCGATCCTCACCCTGATGCGCTATTTCCCGGAGGTGCTGTGATGCCCGACGGCAACGCGAACATGGCGCCCGTGCGCTTCACCCTCGACGGCAAGCCGGTCGACGCGCTGCCGGGCGAGACGATCTGGCAGGCGGCGCAGCGCGCCGGCACCGCCATCCCGCATCTCTGCTACGCGCCGGAGCCGGGCTACCGGGCGGACGGCAACTGCCGCGCCTGCATGGTCGAGATCGAGGGCGAGCGCGTGCTGGC